>CBDTWX010000146.1:0-11349 GCA_965364305.1 uncultured Thermoanaerobaculia bacterium | reverse complement strand
TGGATGTGCACCGGCTTGCGCGGCCAGTACGCCTGCACCACCTCGAGCCGGTAGCGCTTGCCGAGATTGGCCTCCGCGATGGTCTGCCCAGCGAGCTCGCAGTCGCGCGGGATAGTCACCCGGAAGAGGTCCTTCTGGAGCTGATACCGCCGCTGGACCCTGTCGAGGAAGTCCTCCTTCTCGGCCTCGTCGCCGGCGTCGCGACGGCCGAGCAGCCTGTTCCCGATGAGGGCCATATACGCAATGCCGACGATGCAGATGGGGATCCCCACCACCGCGAACTCGAACATCCCCAGGGTCCGGGCGCCTCCGCTCAACCGCTCGAGCTCGCTGCCGAGGATGATGTTCGGCGTGGTGGAGATGAGGGTGAGGGTGCCGCCGAGGATCGCCGCGTAGGCGAGGGGCATCATCAGCCGGGACGCGGGCACCATCGCCCTGCGCGCGAGCACCAACACCGCCGGCAGGAACACCGCCACGGTGGCGGAGTTCGACATGATCGCCGACAGAACGCACGTCGTGATCATGATCAAAAGGATCAGGCTCCACTGCTTCTTGCCGCCGAAACGCTCGAGCATCCGACCCATCAGGGTGGCGACACCGCTCTCTTTGAGCCCGGCCGAGAGCACGAATATCGCTCCCAGGGCGATCACCGCGTTGTTGCCGAATCCGCGCAGCACCGCTTCAGCCGGGGTTACCGTCCCGGTGACGGCGAGGACCACCGGGATCGAGAGTGCGGTGGCCTCGAGAGGAATCAGCTTGCTGATGAAGAGGACCATGGCCGCGACCAGGGTGGCAATGGCGATCCAGGCGTGCAGGTCCATATGCGTTCTTTCCCAGTCTTCGATTCGTTCGAGGAACTCATGGAACTCGAGCTTTCGCGCCGCCCACCCGCCCTGTACCCAGTGGCCAGCACGGACCAGTGACCACCCGAGGAATGAACAATGAACAATTAGAGGAGAGCGCTTGAAGTACGATCCGTCGACCACAAGGAAGGGCCCACTTCCACCCAATAGCGAGCAACTCGTCGGGCGGAACGGTTGATTCAGCCCCTTCCGTCGTACAATGCCGGCATGGATCATCCGGGCATCTCCATGGATACCGAGGCGGCGGAGGCAGTGCCCTACTTCAACTGGGACACGCCGGTGACCAACGCCGAGTTGCGCGAGGTTCTGCGCACGGGCAGCGAGGCCGAGCGCCTGCCATGGATCGCACGGATCATGCGCGAAGCGAAGTACGAGGACGTCTGGAGGTACGTGTCGCTGTCACGCGACATCCTGCCGGCGTGGGAAAGGCTGGCCCGCATGCTGGGACGGAGACGCAGCTTCTGGCAGTTCCTGATCGACGAGTGGAACCGTGCCGGGCTCCTCGAGTAGGCTGACCGCGCTTCAGCGCGAGCTGTTGGATGCCTTTTTCGAACTCACCCAGAGCTTTTTCCTGAGCGGTGGTGGTGCCCTGGCCGGGTTTTACCTCGACCACCGCGAGACCAAGGACCTGGACCTGTTCGCTCCGCCCGAGGTGGCGATCGACGAAGGGGTGCGGGCGCTGCGTTCCGCCGCGGCCGCGATCGGGGCGACGGCCGAGAGTGTCCAGGAGTACCCGGACTTCCGTCGTTTCAAGGTGAGCCGGGGCATTGAGCTGACTCTCGTCGATCTGGTCATCGATCGGGCTCCGCAACTGGTGGACCAGAAGCCATCTTTTGGAGCAGTCCGGGTTGACGCCATCGAGGAAATCGCCGCCAACAAGGTGTGCTCTCTGTTGGGGCGGGCCGAGATCCGGGATCTTGTTGACCTCAAGGAGCTCATCGATCACGGGCACAGCCTGGAGGATCTGCTCGAAAGAGCGCGACAGAAGGACGCGGGGGTCAACCCGGCCACCATTGCCTGGGTGCTTTCTCAGCTCCACGTCGGCTCTCGCTCCGCGCTGCCCACGGGTTTCGCGGCCGATGCAATGGAGACCTTCCGCGTCCAGCTCATCGAGCGACTCACGAGAATGGCATTGCCAGGAGAATGAGGGGCGCTTGAACCGCAAGGGCCGTTGGGCGGTCGTGTTGCCCGCAGATCCCTCCACTACGTCGCTTCCGTCTTCGCTCTAATGATTACGCCGTGACAAGTCGCTCCTTCGGTCGGGATGACATCGTGAGGCGGCGTGCCATATTGCACGGTTATTCATGGAGTCATTCCGACCGAATCGACGTGGAGTGGGCTTGAGCCGACCTTCGTCGACCCACCCGCACAATGGCGGGCGAGGACGCCCGCCCTAGAATTCGATTCACGTTGTGCGGCGCGAGCGTCCCGCCCGCGATTCGGCGACTACGTGACGCCAACGCGCACCACACCGACCTCATGTTCTTTCCGTGAGCCACCGAGGCCCAAGATCTATGAGAAAATCCGCGCTGCAATACTGCGAGGAGACGCCGATTGGCCAGGCCACCCGAAAGCCGTGACGACCTGATCCTGCGCACCAAGCTCCACCGACCACCGGTGACCGAGGACCAGGTCCGCCGAGATCGCCTGCTCGAACGCATGGACCTCGGGCAGGAAACTCCACTGACGCTGGTCTCCGCCCCGGCCGGATACGGCAAGAGCATGCTGGTCAGCCAATGGGTCGAGGCGTCGGAGGAGCGCTGCGCCTGGCTGTCCCTGGACGCCGACGACAGCGACCTTGCGACATTCGTCGCTTATCTCTTGGCATCCGTGCGTTGCCTGTTCCCTGACGCGTGCGCGCAGACCGAAAGCCTGATCACCGCGCCGGAGCCGCCGGCATTGCAGGTGCTCGGCAGGCACCTGGTCAACGAGTTGGATGCCGTCGACACGGCGTTCACCCTGGCACTCGACAACTATCAGCGCATCGAACCGTCGTCGGAGGTCCACGATCTCCTCCGCTTCCTCCTCGAGTATCCCCCCCTGCCGCTGCGGCTGGTGGTCGTCACCCGGCATGAGCCGCCGCTGTCGATGACCATGCTGCGGGCCAGGGATCGTGTAACAGAAATCCGGATGCAGGACCTCCGTTTCACAGAGCTGGAAATCAAGGAGTTCCTGCAGAAGACCGCCGGTCTGAAGGTCAGCGAGGAAGCGCTCGGCAATCTCCACCACCAGACGGAGGGCTGGGCGGTCGCGCTCCGGCTGGTGTCTCTGCACCTGAGCCATGTCGACGACCCGGACGCCTTCCTGATTGAGCTCCACGGAGGCATCCAGCACACTCAGAAATACCTCCTCGAGGAAGTCCTGGCGCGCCTGTCACCCCGGATGCGGGACTGGCTGCGCAAGACGTCCGTTCTCGATCGATTCTGCCCGGACCTGTGCGACGCGGTGTGCGGAGCGAACGGCTCGCCCGGAAGCTCCGAGATCGACGGACGCCAGTTCGTCGAGGTCTTGATGTGGGGCAATCTCTTCGCGGTATCGTTGGATGCCCGGGGCGAGTGGTACCGCTTTCACCACCTTTTCCAGGCCCTGCTCCACGAAGAGCTCGAGGGCCAGGCGAGCATCGAGCAGATCGCCGCTCTCCATCTTCGTGCGTGCGAGTGGTTCGAAAACCGGGGATTCATCGAAGAAGCCATCCATCACGCCCTCGCGGCCGGGGATTCGGTGGCCGCCGCCCACATCGTCGAGCGGCACCGCCACGAGGAGCTGGACAGGGACAGGTGGTACGTCGTCAAGCGGTGGCTCGACCTCCTCCCGGACGAAATCAAGCGGCAACGAACGGCGCTCCTCCTAGCCCAGGTGAGACCACTCTTCGAGCAACACCGGCTGATGGAAATCCCCCCGATCCTCGAACGGGCCGGTCACATGCTCGCCCGCGACACCGACGACAAGACCCTTCTGGGCGAGTTTGACTTCTACAGCGGATTCCTCCTGATCTGGTTGATGGGCGACGCCGAGCGAGCCCTCGCGCATCTCGACAGGGCGCGGGATCGGGTCCCATCGACGCACCGCATGATTGCGGCGGAAGTCGAGCTCTACCATGCGCTGGCACGCCAGATGATCGGTCAGGGCCCGTCCGCAGTCGAATCGATCGAGGACAGGATCCGGTCAGCAGCGTCATCTGAAAACGTGCTCCTCTCGCATTCGGTCGGGGCGCAGACATTCATCGGCCTGCTCTCCGGTGATCTCGCTGCGACAGCCAACAGCGCCCACCGCCTCATCTCGGTCGCGGATCAGGGACGGAACACCTTCAGTGAGACCTGGGGCCCATACACTCTTGCCAACGCGAACCTCCAGGCCTGCCGCCTCGACGAGGCTCTTCAGGGCTTCGGCGAGCTGGTGGAGAAGCGGGATTCGCTTCCCAAAAAGGCGGTCATCGAAGCGTTGGCAGGCCAAGTCCTAACTCAGCAAACGTTGAACCGGACGGCCGACGCTGAGGCGACCCTCAAGCTGCTCCTCGATTTTTCGCGCACGACCGGCGATCCGCTGCAGGTACTCGTCGCCGAGTCCAGTCGTGCTCGCCTGTCGCTTTTACTGGGCGATGTCACATCCGCCAGTCAGTGGGCCCGAATGGCGACCGTCGAGCACCACGCCCCGAGCATGCTCTTTTTCATCGAGAGCCCATCGCTGACTCAGGCCAGAGCATGGATCGCTGCGGGAGGGGAAAACGGCCTCGACGACGTTCTCGCAGGTCTCGGTACCCTGCGGCAAAAGGTCGAGGGACTGCACAATACCTACCAAGCGATCGAAATCACGGTCCTGCAGGCTGCGGCGCTGGACGTTCTCGGCCGCGCCGAGGAGGCGCTTGCGACCCTCGAGGAAGCCCTCGCCCTCGGGGGACCGAGGGGATGGGTTCGTCCATTCCTCGAGCCGGGTCCTCGGATGATCTCATTGCTCGAGCAGCTTCGCGAGCGCGAAGACCTTACGCCGTCCGTCGAGCCGATACTGAACGCCGCCGAAGAGGCGGCCGATCGGGCAGCGGCCGAGAATGCTCATCACAGAAGAAGCGTTCGTGCTTCGGAGATCCTGACCAATCGTGAGTTCGAGATCCTCGAGCTTCTGGCACAGCGGATGCGGGACAAAGAGATCGCCGCCCGGCTCTTCATCTCCGCCCAGACCGTCAACTCCCACCTCCGCAACATCTATCAGAAGCTGGGAGTCGGTGATCGTCGCCAGGCGGTCGTCAAGGCGACGGAAATGGATATTCTCGAACAGCAGGGAAGGGAATAAGCCCCTCCTCTGCAGTGTTTACCTTTCGGTTGAGGGTTGCCTCCACGGGTGTGACGTGTGCGGTTTTCGCGCCGATGGCGATTCCCATCCCGCCCGCGGATCGTCGAATTCTGCCGGAGGCCATTTTTCTGTGCGACATCTCAGCTGCCCATCTCCTCGCACTCCGAGCGAGCCGCGAAATCCCCTATTTCTGGCCTATTTCAGGGGATGCGCCGAAGGCGATGAGCGCCCAGAATTCTTCCTACTTTCAAGCACGGGGCGCCATCGAAGGGTCTCGACGGAATGCTCGATCGTCGGAGGGCTGAACATGGAGGAAATCAGCGTCCAGAAGACCGGTGAGGTGAGAGCCTCCCATCCACCGGAGCGTCGAACCGACGGGAGTCAAGGGAACGGCAAGCACGAGGACCTGCTCGAGGGCGTCTCCAGGACCTTCGCGTTCACCATCCCGCAGCTCCCCGACGGCCTGCGAGAGGCGGTCACCAACGCCTATCTGCTGTGCCGCATCGCGGACACGATCGAGGACGACCCGGATCTCGACTCCGTCACCAAGGACAGATTTCACTCTACATTTCTCGAGGCCGCAAAGACCGGCCGCGGCGCCGTTGATTTTGCCCGGGGTCTGTCGCCACGGCTCGCACCGGGAACGCTCGAGGCCGAGATCGAGCTGATCCGGAGAAGCCCCGAGGTCCTGCAGACGACCCACCGATTGCGACCGGGTCAGCGAGACGCCATATTGCGCTGCCTCACCACGATGAGCCGCGGCATGGGCCACTTCGAACGGAGCCGAAGCCGTTCGGGTCTCGAGGACGTGACGCAGTATGAGCGCTACTGCTACTTCGTGGCCGGTGTGGTCGGCGAGATGTTGACCGAGCTCTTCTGCGACCACTCGCCGCTGATCGAGGCCCGGCGGGACGATCTCGAGGCGCGCGCGGTGAGCTTCGGCCTCGGTCTGCAGATGACCAATATCCTCAAGGACATCTGGGACGACTCTGAGAGCGGCGTCTGCTGGCTGCCTCGCGAGGTCTTCGAGGACAACGGTTACGAGCTGGCCGATCTCCGGCCGGATCACAACGGCAACGGCCATGCGTTCGCCGCCTCCATGCGGGACCTGATCGGCATCGCCCACGCGCACCTCCGCGAGGCGCTCGATTACACGCTGGCGATACACAATAACGAAACCGGGATTCGGCGCTTCCTGATCTGGGCGGCGCTGCTCGCCGTCTCGACCCTGCGCAAGATCGACGCCGACCCCCTGTTCACATCGGGAGACCAGGTCAAAGTTTCGCGCCGACGCGTGGCCGCGATTGTCGCCACCTCGAACGCGGTCATCCGCAGCAACTCCGGCCTCGGCGCCCTCTTCAACGCCGCCGCGCGCGGCCTGCCGTTGCACGACGCCAACGGATCAATCACCATCTCGAAAAAGGAGCCGGCATCCCAGTGAGCACCTCCAACTTCCCCTCGTTCCACAAGCTGTCCGTCCAAGAACGCGTGCGCACCGTGCGCGACCGCGGTCTGTTGTCGTCGCAGGACTACAAAGCCCTGGTAAACGGTCAGACCATGCTCGATGTCAGTGACGCCGACAACATGATTGAAAACGTCATCGGCGTGATGGGCGTGCCGGTCGGCCTCGGCGTCAACTTCATGATCAACGGCAAGGACTACGTGGTGCCGCTTGCCGTCGAGGAGCCGTCGATCGTCGCAGCGCTCAGCTTCGCTGCCAAGACCGCCCGCGCCGCCGGCGGATTCTCCACGTCGAGCTCGGAACCAATCCTGATCGGTCAGATCCAGCTCGTCGACGTGCCGCACCCTTCCAAGGCGCGGCAGCTGCTCGAGCAGCGCAAAGAGGAGGTCATCAACCTCGCCAACAGCCTCCATCCGAGGATGGTAGCCCGCGGCGGAGGTGCGGTCGATCTCGAGGTGATTCTGCACCCGGCGACCAACGACTCGGTCGAAATGCTGGTGGCCCATCTGCTGGTTGACACCCGCGACGCGATGGGCGCCAACCTGGTCAACACCATGTGCGAGGGCGTTGCCTCGTTCATCGAGAGCATCACCGGCGGCAAGGTCTTCCTGCGGATTCTGTCGAACCTCGCTGACCGTTCTCTGGTGCGCGCACGGGTGACAATTCCGACCGACAAGCTCGGGAACAACGGCTACGACGGCGAGCAGGTGCGGGACGGCATCGTCATCGCCAGTCAGTTTGCGGCCGTCGACTCCTACCGCGCGGCGACCCACAACAAGGGCATCATGAACGGCATCGACGCGGTGGCTCTCGCGACCGGCAACGACTGGCGCGCGGTGGAGGCCGGCGCCCACGCGTACGCGGCCCGCGGCACCCACTACACCTCGCTGTCGCGCTGGACCAAAGACGATGACGGATCGCTGGCCGGCGAGATCGAGCTCCCGATCCGAGTCGGCATCGTCGGCGGCCCCTTGCAGTCGAACCCGCAGGTGGGAATGAACCTCCGGATGGCGAAGGTCGAGTCGTCGCGCGAGCTCGCCGAGGTCATGGCCGCGGTCGGTCTGGCGCAGAACTTTTCAGCCCTCCGCGCACTCGTCACGGACGGGATCCAGCACGGGCACATGACCCTACACGCGCGCAGCGTCGCGACCGCCGCCGGTGCGACTCCGGAGATCTTCGACGCGGTCGTGGACAAGCTGGTGGAGTCGGGCGAGGTCAAGATCTGGAAGGCCGAGGAGCTCATCTCCCAGGTCCGGGCACAGACCGGCCACGCGATCGCCGGCGCAGAACGTGAGGACATGGCTGCGGGCCACGGCAAGATCATTCTCTTCGGCGAGCACGCGGTGGTCTACGGCAGCCGCGCCATCGCTGCGCCGGTGCCGTACTCGGTGAGGGCGCGGATTGTCGACGACGACGACGGCGTTTGGCTGGTTGTACCGCGTTGGGGTGTGGAGCATCGGTTGCGCGCCGATCCGGCCAAACAGATGTCCTTCGAGATCCCCGCGGCACTGATCCTTCAGGAGCTCGGTCTTGCCGACCGATCCATGAGGATCGAGGTTTTTTCCGAAATCCCCCGCGCCATGGGACTCGGCGGTTCGGCCGCGGTGGCGGTCGCGATCATCCGCGCGATGGACCGGCACTTCGAGCTCGGGCTGTCCGACGAGGCGGTCAACCAGCTCGCCTACCAGTCCGAATGCATCGCCCACGGTACGCCGTCCGGGATCGACAACACCGTCGCGACCTACGGACAACCCCTGGTCTACCGCAAAGGCGATACGCCCGAGTTTCGCGCCCTCGATTTGCCCCAACCCATCACCTTCGTCATCGGCATGACCGGGGTCGAGGGCCTGACCGCGAAGACCGTTGCGCGGGTTCGCGAGGGCCGGCAGCGCAATCGGGACGTCTACGACACGATGTTCAAGGGGATCGACGCGGTCGCCGGACAGGCCGTCGAGGCGCTCAAGAAATACGACCTCGAGCGCCTCGGCGAGCTCATGAACGTCAACCAGGGCCTGCTCAACGGCATCCAGGTTTCGAGCTGGGAGCTCGAAGAGCTGATCCAGATCGCACGCGAGAACGGCGCCCTCGGGGCCAAGCTCACCGGTGGTGGCGGTGGGGGATCGATGATCGCGCTCGCTCCGGACAACGCCGGCACGGTCATTCAGGCGATGCAGAATGCCGGCTACCAGGCGATGGAGGTGCAAATTGGCTGAGCCGGCCGTACACGGTCTGCACGATGTCGTCTCGAGCGAGGAGGAGCCGCTGATCCTGGTCGACGAGTCAGATCGCGAGATCGGCCACCTCTCGAAGGGCGAATGCCATGACGGCGACGGGGTTCTGCACCGCGCCTTTTCGCTGTTCATATTCAGCTCGAAGGGAGAGCTTCTGCTGCAGCAGCGCAGCGCCGGGAAACGGCTGTGGCCGCTTTTCTGGTCGAACTCATGCTGCAGCCACCCGCGTCGCGGTGAAACCATGGAGGTCGCCACCGAGCGCCGCTTGGCCCAGGAGCTCGGGATGACCAGCACGGTCCACCACCTCTTCACCTTTCAGTATCAGGCGCCGTACCTCGACTTGGGGTCGGAAAACGAGGTGTGTTGGGTCTTTGCGGGACGCTCGGACGCGCCTCCGCAACCCAACGTCCACGAGATCGCCGATGTACGATGGATCACCGCCCAAGGGTTGGATCACGAGTTCACGACGCAACCCGAGGTCTTCACACCCTGGTTCGCGATGGAATGGCCGCGGGTGCGGGCGGTGTATCGAGAGAGACTGGGCCTGACAACGGGAGGATGATGGGCATCCCACTGATCCAACAGCTCCGCGTCGGCGGATATCTCGTCAAACAGCGGCTCCTCGGTCGCGACCGCTATCCGCTGGTGCTGATGCTCGAGCCCCTCTTCCAGTGCAACCTGGCCTGCGCCGGCTGCGGCAAGATCGACCACCCGGACGAAATACTGAGAAAGCGAGTCGGCGTCGAGGACGCCTTGCGCGCTGTCGACGAGTGCGGCGCCCCGGTGGTCTCGATCCCCGGCGGCGAGCCCCTGATCCACAGCGAGATGCCGGAGATCGTGCGGGGCATCGTCGCGCGCAAGAAGTTCGTCTACCTCTGCACCAACGCCCTCTTGCTGGCACGCAAGATCGACGACTACAAGCCGTCGCCGTACCTCACCTTCTCGATCCACCTCGACGGAAACCGAGAACGCCACGATGCTTCGGTGTGCCAGGAAGGCGTCTACGACCGCGCCGTCGCCGCGATCGAGCTCGCCCTCGGCCGCGGTTTCCGGGTCACCATCAACTGCACCCTTTTCAACGGCGAGGACCCCGACGAGGTGGCGGAGTTCTTCGACGACGTGATGGAGATGGGCGTCGAGGGGATCACCATTTCGCCCGGCTACAGCTACAGTCGCGCCCCACGGCAAGACGTGTTTTTGAACCGGCGCGAGAGCAAGGAGCTGTTCCGCGAAATTTTCAGGCGTGGCGCGACGCGGCCGACGAAGTGGCGCTTCAACCAATCGTCGCTCTTCCTCGACTTTCTGGCCGGCAATCAGGACTACCAGTGCACGCCATGGTCGAACCCGACCTACAACGTCTTCGGCTGGCAGAAGCCGTGTTACCTGCTGGTCGACGAGGGCTATGCCTCGAGCTTCCAGCAGCTCATGGACGAGACCCCGTGGGATCACTACGGCGCTGGCCGCAACCCCAAGTGCGACAACTGCATGGCGCACTGCGGCTATGAAGGCACGGCGGTGGCCGACACCGTCACCCACCCGATCAAGGCACTGAAGGTCGCACTGCGCGGACCCGACACCGAGCAACCCATGGTTCCCGATCCGCCGTTGCAGTACCTCGACGCCCACCGGAAGAAGAACCAGCTGCCGGTCAAACAGGCCGGCTGAACGGACCGCAGTGAGCACATTCTGGCTGCTCGCCTGTGCTCCTGGCGCCGTCATCTGGCTGACCGTCCTGCTCCTCCCGTGGCGCCCGTGGTCGACCCGCGAGCGCCTCGAGGGTCATGGCGATTCGCAGCCCGATACAAGCGAGCTCACCGTTCTGATCCCTGCCCGTAACGAAGCGCGGCAGATCGGCCGCACCCTGGCGGCGATCCGCGAGCAGGCGCCAGACATCGACGTGTTGCTGGTCGACGACCGATCTGAAGACGGCACCGCCGAGGCGGCGGAGTCGGCGAGCCTTGCCAACCTGCAGGTCGTGCCCGGCGGCTCGATGCCTGACGGCTGGACAGGAAAGCTCTGGGCCCTCGATCAAGGTCTGAGGGGGGTGAGAACAGCACTCACCTTGCTGCTCGACGCCGACATCGAGCTGGCGCCGGGGATCGTCTCTGCGCTGATAGAGAAGCAGCGGCGCGAGGGTCTCCAGATGGTGTCGCTGATGGCGACGCTGGAGACCCGCGGCTTCTGGGAGAAGCTCCTGCTGCCGGCCTTCGTCTACTTCTTCAAGCTGCTCTACCCCTTCCACCTTTCGAACTCGTCTTTCAATTGGGTTGCGGCGGGGGCCGGCGGTTGCGTATTGATCGAGACCGAGGTCCTACGCGAGGTCGGCGCCTTCGCCTCGCTCAAAGATGAGCTGATCGACGACTGTGCCCTCGCCGCGAAGGTCAAGGCGGCGGGTCACCGGATATGGACCGGGCTCAGCCACTCGGTCGTCAGCCACCGGCGGTACGACGGAATCGGCAAGATCTGGGAGATGACCGCCGGGCTCACCACCGAGTACACCGACGTC
>CBDTWX010000145.1:0-11368 GCA_965364305.1 uncultured Thermoanaerobaculia bacterium | reverse complement strand
GATCCGAAGTGCTCCAGGTCACCGGCGAAAGTTCGCTCCGAAGGCCGGCCGCGTTCGAACAAGCCGGCGCGCATCTTCACACGGAGAATTCTGCGGACCGCATCATCGAGGCGGGCGGATGAGATCTCGCCCGAACTGACCTGAGCCAACAGGTTCTGATAGAGCGTGATCCAGTCCGAGCGGTACGGCACCATGAACATATCGATACCGGCGTTGAAGGCCTCCGAACAGCTTCGGTTGGTGCACCCCGGGACCTGGCCGTGCCCGTTCCAGTCGCCGATCACGAAGCCGTCAAATCCCATCCTGTCCTTGAGCACATCGGTGAGGAGCTCGTCGAAGCCGTGCATCTTCCGGCCCTCCCAACTCGAGAACGAGGCCATGACCGTTTGCACCCCGGCTTGGAGAGCGGCCACGTAACCGACGCCATGGATGTCCCGGAGGTCGTGCTCAGCCGCCCGGTTGTCTCCCTGGTCGATCCCCTCCAGGGTCCCACCATCGCCGATGAAGTGCTTGGCGGTGGCTATGATCGAGCCGTCGGTGAAAAACTCTCCATCTTCCGGCACTCCCTGCAGACCGATGACCACCTCTCTTGCCAGCTCTCGATGAATCTGCGGGTCCTCGGAATAGGCCTCGTAGGTCCGACCCCATCGGTCGTCGCGAGCGACCGCGACGCAGGGTCCAAAGGTCCAGTCGACACCGGTCACCGCGACCTCGATGGCGGTGATTTCCCCGATGCGCCGCAGCAATTCGGGATTTCTCGTTGCGCCAAGGCCGATGTTGTGGGGAAACACCGTCGCGCCGCGGACGTTGTTGTGGCCGTGGACGGCATCGACTCCCCAGAGGATCGGGATCGCCTGCCCCCCGTCCGAAACGTCGACCGATGCGTCGTAGTACGAGTCAGCGAGCGCTAACCAGTCGTCCGGGTCGTTGCCGGTGCCGGGGTGTGAGCCTCCGCCGCTGAGGACCGAACCGAGGTGATAGTCCCGAATATCCCCAGGCGTCACCTGACCACGTTCGACCTGGAGCACCTGTCCGACCTTCTCCTCGACAGAGAGGCGCGCGAGGAGCTCCTCGACCGCCTGATCGATATCCGGATCAGCGGGAAGCGCCGGTGTCGGCCGGGGCCAGATTTCGGGATGAACGGTCTGGGCGATGCTTGGTGCTGCAACCAGACCCACGCCCAGCGTCAGCACCGTGCACAGAGCTTCGGCTCGAAATCGAGCCCTCACTTCAAACACCTCCTAATTCGGTCAGAGACTTACTGCGACCCGCTGTGTTTGCGTCCGACATCCGGCCAGGTATTGCCCCGCATGCATCGTGCCATCTCGGCAGAATCATCCTGCCATCAGTCGGCAGGCGTCTCCAGCTGCTGACGGACCAGCGCTGCCCACTGTCTGAGGATCCGATCCGCATCGGCCATGTTGCCGACGCTGCTGGTCGGCCGCTGGCGGCCGGTCTCGTCAGCCCTCCGGTGATCGACGATCCGTCCCACCGTTTTCCCTGTCGAGGCGTCGACCAGCTCGAGCCAAAGGCTCATCCTGACGGTGTTGGTGGCAAGCTGCGTTTGTCGGCCCGAGGCCTGGATGTCCGGCGCCACGACGTCGAGGTCGACGACGGCGGGACGAACGCTCAGGGCACCGGTCCCGCCGGAAACCTCGTCCTCCCGGGACACGAGCCCTTCGAGCCGGGCGACGAAGATGTCATTGCAGGAAACAGCCACCTGCCCTGCGATCCGCTGCATGTCTTCGGCCGTTACC
Organism: uncultured Thermoanaerobaculia bacterium; assembly: GCA_965364305.1. Lineage (GTDB taxonomy): Bacteria > Acidobacteriota > Thermoanaerobaculia > Thermoanaerobaculales > Sulfomarinibacteraceae > Sulfomarinibacter. Next base: position 9,611 of record CBDTWX010000145.1, on the reverse strand, counting down.
AGCTGAGAGGGACCACGTTCCCGATTCTGGTCGCGCAGCCAGTTGGTGCGAAACTCTACGGTGCAGTCTTCGACGACGAGCTGCCGAAAATTCCGGATGTCAAAGTCCGCCGCCCGGTATACGGCGTCGAAAGGCGTGCGCTCGACTTTCACCAGGCCATCCTCGCTGATCTCGGTCGCCGTGCCGGAGGAGCAGGCCACCGACAGAAGGCACGGTAGAACACGCGTCACGGCACGGACTGCATGGCTTCCGTTTTTCTTCATTTGAATCTTCCTTTCAGCCCACAGGCCCGGTCGATGCCCGGCGCACGACATTGGCCTCAAGACGCTGGTCCGCGACGCTCTCGGTCCCTCCCCGCAACAGGGCAAGAAGGGTTTCGGTCGCCACTTCAGCGACCTGCGCGATCGGCTGCCGCACTGTTGTCAGCGGGGGCCAGGCGAACCGCGCGATCGAGGTGTCGTCGAAGCCCGCCACCGACAGCTCGCGGGGAACATCGAGTCCCGTTTCGTGGGCGGCGGTGAGCACGCCCATGGCCATGCGGTCGTTGCTGGCAAATATCGCGGTGGGACGTGGCCGGAGGGACAGAAGCTTGACCGCAGAGCGGTAGCCCGATTCATAATCGAAGAACCCCTGCTCGACGAGCGCGTTTTCGAAATCGACACCGTGTCTCTGGAGGGCATTGCTGTAACCGGTCAGGCGATCGTGGCTCGTGCCGTGATCGGGGTGCCCGACGATGAATCCGATGCGATGGTGGCCGAGGCTCAGCAGGTGCTCGGTCATGTCCTCCGCGGCCTCCCGGTCGCCCACGGAGATCCACGGCATACCGATGCACGGCCTTTGTGACACCCGCACGGTGCAGATGCGGTTGTCGAGAAAGGTTTGATTGAGAGTCTGCAGGTCCGAAACCGGCTGCAGGACGACGAAGCCGTCGACCGTCGATTGTTGGTGCATGTCGACGACCTCGTCGATCAGGCTGGGAGAATCGGCCTGGCATGGGTGGATCAGCAGTCCATAGCCCTGCTCGCGACACGCTCGCAGGGCGCCGTACTGCACCTCGGTGACATAATCCGAGTTCGGGTTGTCGTAGAGCATGCCGATCACGAATGCACGATTGGCTGCGAGCCTTCGCGCCGACAGGTTGGGTTGATAGTCGAGACTCTTGGCGGCGTCGATCACACGGTCACGAGTCGCTGGTCGTACGTTGGGTTCCTTGTTGAAGACCCGTGACACCGTTTTGATGGATACGCCGGCGAGGCGGGCCACGTCGTCAATGGTCGGTCTAGTCTTGTCCACGTGCACCCTCCAGTGCGGCTCGAATCCGACGCATCATTGGCAAAGTGTAGCCAAATCCGCGGTGACTCACGAGAATGATTGGGACCGATCGCATCCGCTCTCCGCGGGGACCTCAGGAGCACGCGATTCGGCGCACCGCGGTGCGCGCGGCGCCGGTCAGCGCGAGGTTGTCGTCGCGCACGAGGTAGATCGGAACCTTCTCGAGCAGGGAGCGCATACGCCCCTTGTCGACCACGGCGGCGAGAATCGGGTCTGCTCCGACGGCGTCGATGACTCTTGGCGCCACACCGCCACACAGAAAGACACCGCCGGTCGCCATCATGGTCAGGGCGATATTGCCCGCCACAGCACCGACATAGTGGCTGAAGGTGGCGACAGTCTTCCTGCACATCGGGTCGGCGGCTGTACGATCGACGATCTCGGACGCGTCGAGGTGCGCGGCGTTTGGCGGCGCCAGGAAGGAATAGATCCTCGGCAGGGCCGGGCCGGAGGCAACCCGTTCCCAGCTGACGTGGTCGTACTCCCGACCAAGGGCGCGCATCAAGTCGAGGTCGAATTCGCTCCGCGGGGAAAAGGTCGCGTGGCCTGCCTCCGTCGCGAAGGCACGTCCATTCGGAGTCAAGCCGGCCACGCCAAGGCCGGTCCCGAGAGAGATGACGGCGCGGTTGCCGAGGGGTTCCGGTCGCCCTTCATGCAAACAGACGAAATCTCCTGAGGGACGCTCGAAGACTCCCGCCGCCGAGGCCTCGACGTCGTTGATGAACTCGACCCTGTCGGTCCGCGCGGTCTTGCGAAGTCGTTCCTTGTCGACTCGCCAGGGAAGGTTCGTGAGCCGGATCTCTTTCTCTGAACCCACCGGCCCGGGCAGCCCGAGACAGACAACATCACACTGCGTATGGAACGCCCCGAGGAACTCGGAGATGATCTCCGCCACGCCGCCATAGTCCCCGCTCGGATAGGTCCTTTGGGCAACCTGCTCGAGTCCATCTGTACGGTCCTCGAAAATTGCGAGCCTCGAGTTGGTCCCGCCGATGTCGCCGGCCAGGACCGTCATACCGCCAGATCTGGGAAACTGCTGGTAAGGCGTCATAGGGCCCTTTCTGAAACAGATTCTCAAGTAACCGGGAGCGCGGCTCGTCGACACGTCTCAATTACCAGCTCCATTCTTGCAGACTGTTGACAGCGCTGTCAATCTTTTGTTAACATCCGGCCAAGCTGGCGTGAAGAGTCGGGAGACAAGCATGCATGGAGCAGACATCACAGCCACCTTCGACGTGCCTGACGCGTCGCCGAGCGTGCCCGAGACCTCCTTAGGCGGCGTACACGCTCACGCTTTGTCAGCCATGCTGCACGACGCCTTCGGGCAAAAACCTATCTCACAACGACAGCTTTCGCCATGCAGCCGCATCCGTAAGTCTTCGGGCCGTGCGCCGACCTTGACCGCCGCCCGCTCGCGTCGTGTCGAACCGGTTCCCCCAGGCCGTTGTGTCGTGGAGGAATCGAATGATCTGAGTGATTTTTTTGAGGGAGGAAAGGCATGAAGACCTCACGTGTACTGTTTTTGATTTTCCTGATCCTGGCTCTCGGTCTGCTCGGTGTCACACCGGCAGCCGCGCAGAGCGAAGAGCCTGAGAAAACACCCGAAACCCAGGAGGCCGAAGAGCCGGTCGATCCCGAGCAGGAGAAGGCCATCGCAGAAGCGCTGGCGCGCTCCTTCGAGGGAGAGGTGGTCGTGACCGCGACCCGCGTCAAGACCGACATCATGAAGACGCCGATCTCGGTCAGCGCCTTTGATCCCGATGTTCTCGACCAGCAGCAAGTGCGCAACGTCCGCGACATTGCGGAGCTGGTGCCCAACATGGATATCGCCACCATCAACGGCCAATCCACGCCGATCATCTCCATGCGCGGCGTGCGCTCGACCAACGAGACCGAGCTCGGCGACCCGGCGGTGGGCGTGCACCTGGATGGTGTCTACTCACCGCGGATGCAGGGCATCCTCTCGCTGATGTTCGACAACGAGCGGGTCGAGGTCCTGCGCGGCCCCCAGGGAACTCTCTTCGGTCGCAACTCGACGGTCGGTAGCATCAACATCATCTCCGCCAAGCCGGACTTCAACGACACCTATGGTAAGGCCGAGGTTCTGTTCGGCAACTACAATGCGCGTGAGTTCCAGGGCATGTTCAACATCCCGTTTTCGGACAAGTTCGCGATGCGTGTGGCTGGACGCATCCTGACACGTGACTCCTACGTCGACGGTTACTGGGATCCCAACCAATACGACCAGCGGCACATCCGGGACCTGGTGAGCGATGCCGAGGTGATCGCCACCGGGTCGTTCGGGGAGTGCACCGACCCCAGGTGCTACTCGCGCACCCAGCACTCCAACTGGTGGATCGACTGGACCGACGGCGGTTCCGACATCCGCGAGCTCGTGGCGGCCGACCCGAGCGACTTTTACTTCAACGCCGACGAGTGGGCCTACCGGATCAGCGCGGCGTGGGAGCCGAACGACAAGCTCTCGCTCAACCTGAGCTATCAGCAGTTCCGCAACGACAGCGCTGGCGGCATCGATCTCGTCAACTGCGAAAAGCTGCGCGGCCGGCCGGTGCGTGACGCTGACGGCAACATTACCGGCACCGACGACTGCTCGAATCTCTTCCCGACAGACGACACCTACAACGCCGTGGTCAACGTGCCGGGCAAGCTCTTCCTCGACATCAAGTACCTGCGGGCCCGTCTCGACTGGGACCTCAAGGACAACCTGCGCCTCGTCTACCTCGGCGGCGCCGAGGACCAGGACAGGGAATCCGCCCAGGACATGGAGCAGAGTCTGAACGCCTGGGACGGCGCGATGTTCTTCCTGCCGGGCACCGGTTCCAGGTCCTGGTCGCACGAAATTCAGTTTCAGTCGTACGGCAACAACAAGTTCAACTGGATCGCCGGCGCCAACTACTTCCACGAAAAGACCAGCACCCTCGGCTACTACGACAACCCGATCAACGACAAGTCGATGTGGGACCAGCCGGATCGCTCCACCGACGCGTGGTCCCTCTTCGCCCAGGGCACCTACTCCTTCACCAAGCAGTGGCATGCAACCCTCGGCTACCGCCACAGCGACGAGACCAAGGAGGACAAGGGCGGCCGCACCTGGACCTGCACCAACGACAACGGCTGCGCGCCCGGCTGGTATGCGCGGAACGCGCTCAACGAATTGCCCGCGGATTATTTTGAAGACCGTAGTATCTACCCCGAGTTCAGCGGCAACGACAACAAGGGCTCGTGGGACCACGACGACTATCGCCTCGGTCTCGATTTCGACGTCAACGAGAACCACTTCCTCTTCACCTACCTGGCGTCGGGCTTCAAGTCGGGCGGCATCGGCGACGTGTTCCGCGAGATCAACCCGCGCACCGGTGAGGAGATCAACGTGCGCACCTCGTTCGGCCCCGAAGAGGTCCTCACCTGGGAGATCGGCTTCAAGAGCAAAATTGCAAACAACAAGCTCAACCTGAAAGGGGCGTACTTCTACACCGACTTCGACGACATGCAGTATGCGTCGGTGGGCTCGATCGCCACGACCGAACGCTGGGAGGTCCTGCGCGACGATCAGGGCCAGCCGATTCTCGACGACGAGGGCAACCCGGTCTTCGGATGGGTGGCCGCACCGATCATCGCGTACTACACGCAGAACGTTCCCGGCGCCAAGATCCAGGGCTTCGAGTTCGAGTATGACTGGAACGCCTGGAAAGGCGGCCGCCTCTACGGGTACTTCTCATGGCTCGACACCGAGATCACCGACGACTGGATCACCAAGTGGAACTACGACGCGGTGTCCTACTTCGGGATCAGCTATGAGGAGTCCATCGACCCGGAGAACCCGATTCTCGAGGTCAATCTCAAGGGTAACGAGCTGGCGGTCTCGCCGCCGTGGAAGTTCCACCTCATCGGCGAGCACGTCTTCGACTTCGGCAGCTCCGGCTCGCTGCAGCCCTGGGTGACCTTCCACTGGGAGGACGAGGCCTACCTGACGCTGTGGAACGTCGACAAGCACACCGACGACCTGGACTTCGTGATCCGCGACGAGGACATCAAGTACACCGATGACAGACGCGAGGCGTGGTACATGGTGCACGCGGGTCTGCGGTATTTCCTCAAGAACTGGTTCTTCGAGGCCTACGGCTACAACCTCACCGACGAGGTCGTCCAGTACTGGGGCGGCGCCGCCGAGGGCGTTGCGAAGGGCAGCTTCAGCACGCCCCGGACCTACGGAATCCGCGCCGGTCTCAGCTTCTGAGATCGCGATCTCTCAGGGCGCCGCTCCGCAAGGAGCGGCGCTCTCTTTTTTAACGAGTGCTCCAGATCGCCCAACACGCCAGAATCAGGGGGGTCTCATGATTCGTTCGATTGCCTTTTTCGTTTCATTCCTGGCTCTGGTTGCCCCCCTGGGCGCACAGGCAATCGGGGACGCGCCGACAGGCGAGAAGGTCGAAGCCCTGCTCAGGCGCATGACCCTCGAGGAGAAGGTCGGCCAGCTCAACCAGTACTCGAGCACCTTCGATCTGACCGGGCCGGCCCCTACCGATACGGGCGGCCGCACGAGATACCGAAATATCAGCGCCGGCCGTGTCGGCTCGATGCTCAACGTCACCGGAGTCGACGCCACCTGCCGCGCCCAGCGCCTCGCGGTGGAGAATAGCCGCCTCGGCATTCCGCTGATTTTCGGTTTCGACGTAGTGCACGGCTTTCGGACCATGTTTCCGATCCCGCTCGCCGAAGCCGCGAGCTGGGACCTCGCGGCCATCGAGCTGTCAGCGAGAATTTCCGCCACCGAAGCCGCCGCGTCGGGTTTGCACTGGACGTTTGCGCCGATGGTCGACATCTCGCGCGATGCGCGCTGGGGCCGCGTGATGGAAGGCGCCGGCGAAGACCCGCATCTCGGTTCCGTGGTGGCTGCGGCCCGGGTGCGAGGTTTCCAGGGAGGCAGTCTCGGCGCGACAGACACCATTGCCGCGTGCGCCAAGCACTTTGCGGCCTACGGGTTTGCCGAAGCCGGCCGCGAGTACAACACCGTCGACATCTCCGAGCACACCCTGAGGAATGTCGTGCTGCCGCCCTTCAAGGCCGCGGTCGACGCCGGCGTGGCGACGGTGATGAACGGCTTTAACGAGATCGGAGGCACACCGGCCACCGGCAGCGTTCACCTGCAGCGTGACATCCTCAAGGGCGAGTGGGGCTTCGAGGGCTTCGTCGTCTCCGACTGGGACTCGATCGGTGAGATGACCTTCCACGGGGTCGCCGGCGACGAGCGAGAGGCGTCCGCACTGGCCATCACCGCCGGCAGCGACATGGATATGGAGTCCTCGGCCTACATCGAGCATCTCGTCGCCCTGGTGAAGGACGGTGTCGTCGAGGAGTCCCTGGTGGACGATGCGGTCCGGCGCGTGCTGACGATCAAGTTTCGGCTGGGGCTCTTCGACGATCCCTATCGCTACTGCGACGAGCAGCGTGAGCAGCAGACACTGCTCAGCGGACACCATCTCGAAGCGGCGCGCGAGGTCGCGCGAAAATCCATCGTGCTCCTCAAGAACGAAGATTCGGCCTTGCCCCTCCCGAAGACGGGCACCACCATCGCGGTCATCGGAAGCCTGGCGGCGGACAAGGACAGCCCTCTCGGCAGCTGGCGGGGCAAGGCCATCCCGGGATCCGCCGTGTCGCTGTTGGAAGGCATTCAGGCGGCGGTGGCGGCTGATGTTCGGGTGACCTACGCGGAGGGGGCACCCCTCGGCGTGGGCAAACGCAGCTTCGTGCGCGAGCTCGAGCTCAACCGGAATGATCGCTCGGGCTTCCCGGAAGCGGTGGCTGCGGCAAAGGAAGCCGATGTGATCGTTATCGCCGTTGGTGAAGAGGCGTTTCAGTCGGGCGAGGCCCGGTCGGTGGTCGATCTGCGCCTCAAGGGGGTGCAGGAAGATCTCTTGAAGGCGGTCCACGACGCCAACCCCAACATGGTGGTCGTCGTAATGAGCGGCCGCCCCCTGGTGCTCACCTGGGCGAGCGAGAACGTGCCCGCCATTCTTCAGTGCTGGCACCTCGGTACCGAGGCCGGCCATGCGATAGCCGACGTGCTTTTCGGCGATCACAACCCCTCGGGCAAGCTTCCGGTCTCGTTCCCCCGTCACGGGGGCCAGGAGCCGCTGTACTACAACCACAAGAACACCGGCCGCCCCGAAAGCGAGGGCGACGTTTTCTGGTCCCACTACACCGACGAGTCGAACGCTCCCTTGTACCCCTTCGGTTTCGGGCTGAGCTACACCACCTTCGAGATCTCGGGGCCCGAGCTCAGCAGCTCGAGGATGAACATGGACGGCGACCTCGTGGTGAAGGCGACGGTCAAGAACACCGGTAAACGGGCCGGCGCCGAGGTGGTGCAGCTGTATGTTCGAGACCTCGTCGGCAGCGTCACCCGCCCGGTCAAAGAGCTCAAGGCTTTCGAGAAGGTCGAGCTCGATCCGGGCGCATCGGCACAGGTCAGTTTCCCCCTCACCGCCGACGACCTTGCGTTCTACAGCAAGCGGGATCGTTGGGAGGCAGAGCCCGGCGACTTCGTGGTCTTCGTGGGCTCGAGCTCGGAGGACGTCAAACAGGCCAGGTTCACGCTGGCCGCGCCGGCCGCAGATTGAGAATGATGGCCGGGCGGCAGATTCGGGGGCGCGTTGGCTGCTGGGCCGTCGCGGCTCCCCGCCACGGCCGGGGGTGGTGGCCGGTTCTCCTCCTCCTCGCCTGGGCGTCGCCCGGCGCCGCCACCGATACGCTGGTCTGGTCGGACGAATTCGATGGAGCCCGGCTCGACACCTCGGTCTGGGAACGGCAGGTCGGTGACGGTACTGCCTACGATCTCCCACCGGGGTGGGGCAATGAGGAGCTTCAGCTGTACGACGGCAGCGACAGCAACAGCTTCGTCGCCGACGGTCTCCTGCATATCGTCGCCCGTCGTGGCGACAAGGGCGCCTTTACCTCGGCTCGTCTGCGGACAGGGCATCGCCGGGAAGTTCTCTACGGGCGGATCGAGGCCCGCATCAAAGTGCCGTCGGCACAAGGGATGTGGCCGGCATTTTGGATGATGCCCACCAAATCTCGGTACGGCACGTGGGCCGCGTGCGGCGAGATCGACATCATGGAGACCATCAATCTCGCCGACACTGTCTACGGCACGCTGCACTTCGGCGGCCAGTGGCCCGAGAACACATCCGCGGGCGGCCATCGCCGGTTCGGGGACGGACAGCTGTGGAAGGTCTTCCACGTCTACGGCGTTGAGTGGACCCCGGACGAGATCAGTTGGTTCGTCGACGGCGAGAAGTACCACAGCATCTCGAGCGATTCCTGGTACTCCGCAGGCGAGCCTGACAACTCCCGCGCGCCCTTCGACCAGCCATTTCATCTGCTGCTCAATCTCGCGGTCGGCGGGCGTTGGCCGGGAGCACCCGACGAGGACACGGCCTTCCCTCAGATGATGCTGGTGGACTGGGTGCGGATCTGGAAGATCGAGCACGATCCGAGTGCGTCGAGCCCCAGATCTCGCGAACCCTCTGGTGACACTCCGTGACGACGACCTCCTCCACCCTGTCCTTCAAGGAGAAGCTCGGCTACGGCCTCGGCGACACCGCGTCGCACTTCGTGTGGGACATGGTCGGGTTCTGGATCCTCATCTTCTACACCGACACCTTCGGCATCTCGGCCGCCGCCGCGGGCACCATCATGCTCGCCGCCCGCATTTGGGACATGGCCAACGACCCGCTCATGGGTATCATCGCCGATCGGACGAACACACGCTGGGGCAAGTTTCGCCCTTACCTTCTGTGGGTCTCGCTGCCCTACGCCGTCCTCGCCGTGATGGCCTTCTCGACTCCGGACCTCGGGACCACAGGCAAGGTGGTCTACGCCGCCATTACCTACATGCTGCTCATGACCGCGTATACGGCGATCAACCTGCCCTACTCCTCTCTGGGCGCGGTCATGACCGCGGACGGCTTCGAGCGCACGAGCCTCAACACCTATCGCTTCATCTGCGCATTCGCCGGCCAGCTGCTGGTGACCGGGCTCGCGCTGACCATGGCTAAACGTCTTGGCGGCGGAGACGACGCCAGGGGCTACCAGTTGACGCTGATGGTCTTCGGCCTGATCAGCTTTTTGCTCTTCATCATTGCGTTTTCATCGACCAAGGAGAGAATCCAGCCTCCGGCCGGACAACGCTCATCGCTCAGGAAGGATCTCAGGATCCTCTTCACGAACAAACCATGGATCATCCTGTCTTTCGTCGG
>CBDTWX010000144.1:0-11428 GCA_965364305.1 uncultured Thermoanaerobaculia bacterium | reverse complement strand
TTCTGCGAGCCTTGGCGAGCCCGACGTGACACCGATTCTGGCGCCGATGGCCATGCCCGCCAACCACAGTGCCATGACCACGCCCCAGGCGATCTCGGATCCGCCCATCGCAGCCATTGCCTCTCGCAACAGGAGTGCCTGCGCGACGACGGTTGCGACGCCAAGAAGGACCACCGTCAACCGCGGGTCGGCGCTGAAATTCTCAGAGCTCACCCAGGCATTATCGCGCAGGATCGGCGGCAGAGGCAGCCAACAGAGGCAGGAATCAAGATCAGGGACAGCAATCAGGGAGCAGCGACAGGATCCAGCGCCAGGAGCAAGCGGCAGGGTTCAGAGACAGATGAAAGCGTCAGCGGCGGCGATCAGGTGCAGCGGCAGGAATCAGTCACCGAAAATGTCGAATCCTATTTCGAGCACGAGCACGAGCACGAGCACGAAGCTCGAGAGCCGAGCATCCAGGTTCGAATATCGGGTGGGTGGGTGGCAAATCCGATATTCGAAATTCGAAATTCGTTACGCGAGTTCCTCCAACAGCGCAGCGAGGTGCTTGTAGAACTTTTGCACCGACGAGATCTGCACCTTTTCTTCCGGTGAGTGGGCGTTTTCGATCTGGGGTCCGATCGAGGCCACATCCAAATCGGGGATCTTTTCGATCAGGAGACCGCACTCGAGACCGGCGTGGATCGCCTTGAGCTCCGCATCCTCCCCGAAAAGCTCTTTGTAGACCGCTGCAGTCTTCTGCACGATGGGAGAGTTGGGGTTGGGTTTCCAACCCGGGTAGGCGTCGTCGACGTGCACCTCGGCGCCGGCCTGACGGAAGATCGAGTCGACCTGGCCGCGCACGGCATAGAGCGCCGGCATGATCGAGGAGCGGTGGGACACCATGATCTTGGCGTGGTCGTCTTCGCTTGTCACCACTGCGAGGTTGTTCGAGGTCTCAACGAGGCCCGGCACGTCCCTCGACATGGAAAGCACCCCGTGCGGCATACCGCTAATGATGCGGAGCAGCCGATCCCGGGCGTGGACGTTGAGAACCTGACGGTGCTCGTCGCGGTCTTCCAATGCCTCGACGGCGATGGCCAGGTCAGGATCGGAGGCTTCGAACTCTTCGAGGAAATCCGTGCGGCACTCTTCGGCCACGGCCTTCAGCGTGTCGATCTGTTCCTGATCGATCCTGCCGACCACAAAGCATTCACGAGGGATGGCGTTGTGTTTGGAGCCGCCCTCGATCGACACCAGTTCGAAATCGACACCTCTGTCGATCGCGGCGAGAAGGATTCTGGTCGCCATCTTGATGGCGTTGCCGCGGTTTTCGATGATGTTCAGGCCCGAGTGGCCGCCACGTAAACCGGTCACCGAAACCTTGACCGGGACCGAACCCAGCGAGGCCATCCGCCTGGCAGTCTTGAGAGTGCCGACCGAATCGGACCCACCTGCACATCCGATGTAGACGGCGCCATCCTCCTCGGTGTCGAGGTTGAGCATGATGCGGCCGGTCACGATGGAGGGGTCGAGGTCTTTGGCCCCGGTGAGACCGGTCTCCTCGTCAACGGTGCACAGAAGCTCCAGCGGCCCGTGAACCACATCGGGGTCATCAGCAATCGCCATCCCGGCGGCGACACCGATGCCGTTGTCGGCGCCGAGCGTCGTACCCTGCGCCTGCACCCAGTCGCCATCGACCTCGACCTTGATGCCCTCGGTCATGAAATCATGTTCGACATCCGAGTTCTTCTCACAGACCATGTCCAGGTGTCCCTGAAGTACGACGGTGGGCGCGTCCTCGTGGCCCGCCGTGGCGGGCACCTTGACCGTGAGGCTGCCGACCTCGTCCTGAACGACCTCAAAACCTCGGTCGGCCGCCCAGCCCTTGACAAATTCGATGATTTTTTTCTCGTGCTTCGATGGGCGGGGGGTCTGGCGAATGGTATCGAAGTGCTGCCAAAGGAGCTTTGGTTCGAGGGACTCCAGGGGACTGCTCATGATTCGGCCTCCTATCGATGTTGAGGTGATGCCGGCGAACCCGGCCCCAGCATGATACCGGATCTCGATCGATCCACCCACCCACCCGAATTCGGAATTCGGAATTCGGAATTCGGAATTTCCACCCACCCGCCCACAGATTTCGAATTTCGAATTTCCTACTCCCCACAGATGCCTCGACTCGGCCACAGGCCTCGCTCAGGACAAGCCTGTGGGGAGGGGCGGGCGGGGGGGGATTCAAAATTCAAAATTGGCGGGGGAGCGGGTGGGTGGGCGAGCCTCGAGCCTCAAGCCCGGGTGGATGAATGGGTCAAACCAGCGACTCGAGAACATCGATCGCGGTCAAGGCGCCACCGATGCGCAGCCCGTCGGCCATCAATGTGATGGCCATCTCGCTGCCATCAGAGGACACGAGTGGTGCCGTCGCCACCACCTGGTCGGAGTCGATGGTTGAGTCGAGGCTGAGAGGGAGATCCTGAACCGTGATGGTCTCGGCTTGAGACAGAGCTTCGCCGATATCGCTGGCTTCCAGCTTCTGGGAAAATCCAACGCCAAGGTGGGCGATGTGGCCATGGAAGCAGCCCGAAAGGCAGCGGGTCACCGCGAGCGATACGTTCTGCAACAGGAGACTGGCCTCCCGTTGCAGCTCGTCGCTTTCGATGGCAACCAGGTTGAAGGCGAGGACGTGGCCGTCGATTCGCTCCTCGACCGGCGCCCCCTGGATTCGGTGCCCGGCCTGACGCGCCAGGAGTTCAACGGCCTCGCGCCCGAATGCGGACACAGGGTCGATAGCGGCCAGTGAGCCGTGGAGCCCGCCAAACGGCGCCAGCACCTCGATCACGGCGGCGGTCGCAACAAGCGCAGGATGGGCAACCCTCAGCTGTCTTGCATCGGTAGGTGGTCCGCCGATCGATGGTCGGGTTCGATCGTCGAGGCATCCGAGCCGCGACAGGTCGACGACTGCCGCGTCGGGTTGATCGTCGAGAAAGACAAGCAGGTGATCGTGGCGCGAGGACACCCCGTCTGAAGCCACGACCACTGCGTCAAAGCCGGTGAGTTCTTCAGGATCGGAGAGAGGCGGAACCAGCGCAGGACCGAGAGCGAAATCAGCGATCTGGTGCTCATCATCGAGCGCCGTGTGCCGAAATTCGAGGTCGCTGACGAGAGCTCCGAGTCGCTCGTGGTTGCGCAGAAACTCACGACCGACGAGGGTGAGCGGGTCAAGGACCAGAATCTTCGCTGTCATTGGAATTCCTTGGGGAGGGCGTCGCAGGTTCGGGTAGTGATTGCCGATGCCGCGCCTTCTTTGTGAGAACGGTGACCGGAGCGGAGAGGATATAGATTGCGGCCAAGACCGACAGCACGTGGGGCGTCAGGGTGACGAGCGAGAAGACGAGCGCTATGAGGAATAGGGTCGGGGCCGGCCATTTCTTGCGAAGGTCGACCCCCTTGAATGAAGGATATGGGAGATTCGACACCATCAGAAGGGAGAGACCGAAGACGAATACGACGACCACCGGGATAAACGCCGGATGTGTGACGGGGGTTGGGGAGAGAAGGACCAACATGGCAATCGAACCGGCGCCTGCGGGGATCGGGAGACCGACGAAGTCGAGAGAATCATGGTTGGCGCTGGAAAATCGGGCGAGTCGAATCGAGCCCGCGACGAGAAAGAGAAATGCCACCGCCATACCGACCCGAGGGACTTCCCATAGACCCCACTGGAACGCCAGTAAGGCCGGCGCCACGCCGAAGGACACCACGTCCGCCAGAGAGTCGAACTCCTCACCGAACTGGGTGGCGGTTCCCGTCAGACGTGCGATCCGTCCGTCGAGCACGTCGGCGAAGATGGCGACCAGAATCAGGACCGCCGATCGTTCGAATTGGCCGCGGCTCGAGGCGATAATCGAGAGGAACCCGCAGAAGATGTTGGCGACTGTGAAAAACGAGGGAATCAGGTAAAAGCCTCTCCGCATTCGACCTTTCGCCTTTTTCCGCCGTTTGACCCGGGGCACGCTCACGGGAGCTCAGTTCCGGCAAGTCGCGCAAGCGGCGATTCGCCCGCCCGAACCTTGTCGCCCTCCGATACGAGGATCGTTGCGCCGTCGGGAAAGAAGACGTCCACCCGAGAACCATAGCGGATCAGGCCAATTCGGTCGGCCCTGTTGACCTCGTCCCCTGGGGTGTGATCGAAGACGATTCTTCGCGCAACCAGACCGGCTATTTGTTTGAGTGCGACACGACCCGATGGACCCTCCCAGACGGAGAGGTTCTGCTCGTTTTCGAGCGATGCCTTTTCCTTGAAGGCGGAAAACTTGCGCCCCGGGTTGTATCTGTACTCCACCAGTGATCCGCCGATCGCGGCGCGGTTGACGTGGACGTTGAACACGTTCATGAAGACGCTGATCTGTTGCGGCAGACCACGTCGAACCAGCTCCTCCGGTGCTTTGCCGATCTTGATGATCTTCCCGTCCGCCGGGGAACAGGCGGTCTGGGGGTCGCCGTTGAAGGAGCGTTGAGGGTTTCGGAAGAAAAACAGGGCGAAGAACCCAAACGCGCTGATCACGATGGCAATCAGCGGCCATCCGAGGATGCCGGCGACGGCACCCACAGACAGGGGAATCAGAACGAAGGGCCAACCCTCCGGGGCAATCATCGGTGTCGAGCTCGTCTATCGAATCAGGAAGCCGTCCGACGGAGGCTCTCCATTTGATCTTTGAGATACAGCTTGAGCTTCTTGAGACGTTTTTCTTCCATTTCTTCGTCCGGCGTCAGCCAGGATCGTCGTTTGAGCTCCTCGAGCCGTCGCTCGTGATCCTGATGCTGTGAACGGAGTTCCTCGAAGGTGGGTGACGTCTGCTCAACCTGCTCGGGGTTTGGGGTCATGCCAATCCTCCTTTTGAAGTGAGCTGCGTCTATCCTATCACCGACCAAAGCCGGTCACAATGCCGCCGACACGACACCGTTCGAACGTTTGAAAGTTCAACGTTTCAACGTCAGTAGTACGGCCGGTACCCGATGTCTTCGTCCTCGATGGCTCCCTTTTGACGGAGTTCATCGATTCCGACAATCGCTTCATCCCGGGCTGTAAAGCTCATCTCGTGCTGGCGGCTCATGATCAACGCCTGTTTTGGGCACGCATCAACACAAAAACCGCAGAATACGCAGCGCAGGAGATCGATTTCAAACGAGACCGGAATTTTCTCCCACTCCACCGCAGCTTCTGGATCCTCCTCTGCGACGATCGAGATGCAGTCGGCCGGACAGGCAGTCTCGCACATGTAGCACGCTACGCAGCGCAGCGAACCATCATCCTTCGTCGTCAAAATGTGTCGCCCACGCGTGCGTTCGGAGTACTCTCTTTTTTCTTCCGGATACTGGATTGTCGCGATGTCCCGCGCGCCGAAAAGGTTGCGCAGAAAATGACGAAGAGTGACGGCCAGTCCCTTGAAGATCGGACCGAGATAGATCCACTCACCGAGGGTCGGCCGAGGTCGATCGACGTTCACGGTCGCGGCCGGCTTCATCGGTCGAGCTCCCCTGCGATGACGTTGAGGCTCGAAAGGATGGCGATTGCGTCGGCAACAAGGTGGCCTTCGAGCATGTGCGGGTAGGCCTGGAAAATCGCAAAGCACGGCGGCCGCACCTTGATTCGGTACGGGCGCCCCGAGCCGTCCGACACGAGGTAATAACCGAGCTCACCGTTGGCGCCTTCAGTCGAGTGGTACTCGGCCCCTGAAGGCACCTTGATACCGTCGTAAATCAGCTTGAAGTGCCAGATGAGCGATTCCATCTCGGTGTAGACCTTCGGTTTGGGTGGAAGCGCCGCGTGATGGTTGTCGGTGATGATCGGACCATCGGGCAGGTTCTCGATCGCCTGTTCGATGATCCGCAGGCTCTGGCGCATCTCCTCGAGGCGCACCAGATAGCGGGCATAGCAGTCGCCGGTCGTGGCGACGGGAATGTCGAATTCGTAATCTTCATACCCCAGATATGGCCGGACGCGGCGCAGGTCGAAAGGGACCCCGCAGGCCCTGAGGCAGGGGCCCGTCCAACCCCAAGCCAGCGCTTCCTCGGCCGAAAGTGCGCCGACACCTTCGGTACGCTTCCGAAATATCCGGTTCCGGGAGACGAGCCGATCAACGTCGTCGATGAACTTGGGGATATGGCCCAGGAGATGTCTCACTCGCTCTTCGAAGTCGGCCGGAGCATCGTGGGCGAGGCCGCCGATTCGCGCGTAGGAAACGGTCAGTCGGCTGCCGGCGCAGGCCTCGAGAAGAGAGTAGATCTCCTCTCGAGGTTGGAAGAAGTACCAAAAGTTGGTCAGCGCGCCGAGGTCGACCAGGGTGGCGCCAAGGCAGACAGCGTGGTCCATCAGGCGCGAAAACTCGGACAGGATCAGCCGGATGACCTGTGCCCGCGGGGGCGCTTCGATGCCGAGCATGTGCTCCACGCCGAGGGCATAGCCGACTCCGTTGATCATGCTCGAGCAATAGTTGAGACGATCGGTGTAGGGGATCACCTCGTTCCAACCGTGGGTCTCGGACATCTTTTCGAAGCAGCGGTGAAGATAGCCGATCTCGCACTCGGCACGGGTGATGACTTCGCCGTCGAGCCGAACGACGGTACGAATGGTGCCGTGAGTGGCCGGATGGGAGGGGCCGATGTTGAGAATCTGGGCCTCGAAATCGCCATCATCAGAACCGTGCTCCGTAACCCAATCGGGCACGAAGCTTTCCTTCTCGGTGAGGATCCACCGCTTTTCTGGATCGTAATCCTTGCGTAAGGCATGTCCCTCGAAAGCCTCGTGTGTCAGGAGTCGACGCAGGTTCGGGTGGCCGTCGAACCTAATTCCGAAGAGGTCCCAAGCTTCGCGCTCGAACCAATCTGCGGCCTTCCAGATACCGTAGGCCGTGGGCACGCTCGGATCTACCTCGTCGAGCGGGACCTTGACCCGGAAGCGCTGGTCGGTTTCAAGGCTGGTGAGATGATAGACGACCTCGAATCGTTGTTCGCGGTCGGGATAGTCGATCCCGCAGATGTCGAGAAGAAGATTGCACGCGAACTCGGGGCGTTCCCGAAGCGCCCTCAGGATCTCGATGACGCGGCTGCGGTCGGCCGTCAGCTCGACGAATCCGTCCGATGCCACCTCGATTGCTATTTCCTGGTGCCCAGGCAGGAGATCGGCCTGCTCGAAAACTCCGGTCTTAGAGGCGGTCATACTGGGTCTTTCCGAGCTGGATCAGCTCCTGAAGCTTCATGACACCTTCAATAAGGGCCTCCGGGGTGGGTGGGCATCCGGGTACGTACACGTCGACCGGGATAAACTCGTCCACACCCTGGACCACGTGGTAGGCACGATAAAAGCCGCCGGTGCAAGCACATGCTCCCATCGAGATGACGTACTTCGGTTCGGCCATCTGGTCGTAGATTCGTCTGACAACCGGCGCCATCTTGTCGGTGATGGTCCCGGCAACGATCATCATGTCCGACTGACGTGGCGAGAATCGCACGACCTCGGCGCCGAATCGCGACAAATCGTAATGGGAAGAAACGGTCGACATGAATTCGATGGCGCAGCAGGCGGTGCCGAACGGCAGCGGCCACAGGCTGTTCTTTCGAGCCCACGCGAGCATGGCATCGAGCCGGGTCGTGAGCAGCGCTGAGCTGCCGTCTGGCTGGCGCATTCAGCCTCCTGAGGATCTGTTCACCCACGCATTATACGTGGTCCTCGCCTCTTGGAAACAGCCTCGAGGGGATGCAGCATTCCAACGGAAGCTATTGCATCTTGGAGCTTTGCGTGGTAATTTCAGAGTATGACCGTGGTGCCAGCGGTCGCCGATAACGACGAATTTCAGCTCGATCGATCGGTGGCGGCGGTCGGCGCGCCACAAGGAGAGTCCGAATGGAGAAGAACCTTTTTGTTGGGAACCTGCCGTACAGCGTGGGTGACGACGAACTCAAGAAGGCGTTCTCGGACCACGGTTCGGTCGTCACCGTCGTGGTGATCCGCGACAGCGAGACCGGTCGGTCGCGAGGCTTCGGATTTGTCGAAATGGAAACCGAGGAAATGGCCGAAGCGGCCGCCGATGCGCTCGACGGTTTCGAAATGGACGGTCGCCGGCTGAGGGTGAACGAAGCGCAGCCCAAGGAAAATCACCAGAGGCGTTCCGATTATGGTGAGCGCTGGTAGACCTCGACTGAGGATGACGTCAACAAAGCCCCGCAAGCGCGGGGCTTTGTAGCGTCTGGTGAGAGCCTGATTCAAAAATTGTAGGAAAAGCCGCCGGTGAGCTCGTAGCCGGCGAGGTCGATGGTGCCGAAACCGGAGAAGTCCTTGTTGAGCTCGGCTTCGGCCCAGCGATACCGACCCTCGAAGAAGAAGCTCCATTTGTAGCCGAGTGGAATGTCCAAACCGGCCAGACCGAAGAGCTCCCAGGTCGTCCCGTCGGCGCGGTAGGAGGCGAATATGACCGGCAGAATGGGATCGGCGAAATCGATGAAGGAGCCCTCCTCCCGCAACCTCCACCACAGCAGCCCGCCGCCAGCGCCGATGTACGGGCGAAGACCGCTGCGGCCGAAGCGGAGGACGTAGGCGGCGGTGAGATCGATCAGCTTGAGGTTCGTCGCGTGACTGATGTCGTTTCCGTTACCGTCAACCCAGTCACGGTAGGCCTGTGTGGTGGCGCCGTCGTAGAAGCTCGCCCCAAATGCAATCCCGCCCTGGCGGTTGGTGCGCCACACATAGTCGACACCAAAGACCAGATCCTCGAAGCTCGACGGGGAGCCGGTGAAAACGTCGAAGATCTCGTCCCAGTACTCGGAGTCGGCGCGCGGTTCGAAGATACCGAGACGAAAACGCAGAGAGCCGAAATCGCCCGGGCTCCAGTTCCCCTGGGCCTCGGCGACTGTGGTAGCCACTGTCATGAGACCGACAACCAAGACGAGAACGCGGAAATGTTGACTGTGCATCTGACCTCCCTCTGCCCGGATCTGGTGAAATCTCCGGACTCGGTCATGGGCGAAGCAACATCGGTGCCACCGGGTCAACCGGGTCAGATCGAAGTTTTCCTGCCCGCTGGATAGGCGTCCGCGTCTCGATCCGGTACGCCATGACCTCTTGAGGAGACACCTTAGCCCGGACAATTCACCAGCGTTCGAAGCGAAAGGTTCGAGGTGACGTGCCCAGGGTCTTTTTCGACCCGAGGGGCGCGGAGGCGTATTTGACAGTACGTCGAGCACCCCGAGGCGAGAAAACGGCGCTGGGTGCGGTGCATCGGGCCTTGCAGCCGAAGAGTGGTGAATAGTCCGGGCTAATCCCTCATCTCTCCTCACATCCCAGGCCCCAAGCCCCAAGCCCCGAGCCCCTCGGCGCGGTTTGCGCTACAATGCCCTCGCCTTTCGTCACTCGAAAGCAACCCGCATCTTGGAGGAACAGTGTGAAGATTCCATCGCTCGTCCTGAAACAGCTCTATACGTATGGGAGTCTGGAAAACACACCCGACGGTGTGGTCTTCGGTCTCAAAAACCGGCTCAGCGACGCCGTTGTCACGGGGATCAACGCGGTCTTGGTCGACAAGGAGAACGTTGGCTTCGACTCTCTGCAGTTCTCCATGGGCGATCGGAGTTTTTCTCCTGCAGACGTGAGCCCCGCCAATCCCGTCGACTTTCCGCTCGGCAAGATCTTGACGGTGCTGTGGAAGGGTTCGAAGCTGGAGGTCGGAAAACACTCGATCTCGATCGACTTCGACACCACGCCGTTCGGCAAGCTGTCGTTCTCGGTCAAGGATTCGATCCGCGAGACCAAGGAGGAGCGGGTCAAGGTTCCCTACGATCGGGAGGACGACTACAGCGCACAGATCGTCGGAGAGCGCCAGAGATTCGCTCGATCGCTCTCCGGGGCGGATTTTGAACACGTCTCCAAATTTTCTTTCGACCCAGCGGTCACCAAGGGGAACATCGAGAGCTTTGTCGGTGTCGCCCAGGTGCCGATCGGGCTCGCCGGGCCGATCAAGGTCAACGGCGAGCATGCTCAGGGTGAGTTTCTGGTGCCGCTCGCCACCACCGAGGGCACCTTGGTGGCTTCGTACAACCGCGGAATCAAGGTGATCAACCTCTCAGGGGGTGTCACCTGCACGGTCTCCGATGACCGCATGCAGCGTGCGCCGGTCTTCGTGTTTGCATCGGCGCGTGAGGCGCGAGGATTCCGCGACTGGGTGTTGCAGAACATGGACGAGATCGCCAACGCCGCCGAAGCGACCTCGAGCGTGGCCAAGCTCCTCGATATCGATACCTTTCTGGCGAGCCGATTCGCCTACCTTCGCTTCAACTACTCGACCGGCGACGCCGCGGGACAAAACATGGTCGGCCGCGCGACCTTTGCCGCCTGTTCGTGGATGCTGGACCACCTCGACAATGTCGAACGTTTCTACCTCGAGTCGAACCTCGCGACCGACAAGAAGCACTCGCAGATCAACATCATGCGGACCAGGGGGAAACGGGTCATCGCTGAAGCTGTGGTGAGCCGGGAGGTCTTGGTCCAGCACATGCGGGTCGAACCGGAGAGCCTTCAGTACCACTCGCAGATCTCCAACGTGGGTTCGTTTCTGTCGGGCGCCAACAACAACGGCGCGCACTCGCCAAACGGGATCACGGCGATGTTCATCGCGACCGGACAGGACGTGGCGAATGTCGCCGAGTCGTCCGCCGCCATTCTCTACACCGATCTCACCCCCGAACGCGATCTCTACATGTCTCTGACGATCCCATCGCTGATCGTTGCGACCTTCGGCGGCGGAACCGGACTGCCAACCCAGCAGGAGTGCCTCAAATTGATGGGGTGTGTCGGACGAGGCAAGGTAAAGAAGCTCGCCGAGATCATCGCCGGGGTCGCCCTGGCCGGTGAGATCTCCCTCGGTTCGGCGATCTCTTCACTCGACTGGGTGTCGAGCCACGAGAAGTACGGACGGAATCGGTGAGAAACCCGGGCACCCGGTGATGGACGAAAGCCCGCCGCCAGCTCACGTTCCAGAGGCGGGTCGGAGGCCGGAGTCTCGGAGGCGGACGAGTCGGCGCGCCTACATCAACATCCCGGGGCTTGCGCGACGGGGTCGAACCACCCTGCGCCACGTGGTGGCGCTCGTCTCCGGCGGATACGTCGCCACGGTGGAGCGGAGCAGGCGCCAAGGCGGGCGTGGAGTGCTCTTCCGCCTGCGGGCGATGTTGGCCTGGATCCTGCGTCGATTCGTCGACAAGGATATCGTGAACTTACCCTTTCCGGTGCAGCTCAGACGTCGGTTGGAGATCCTCGGGCCGACCTATGTCAAGCTGGGCCAGATCCTGAGTCTGCGGCAGGACATCCTCCCCGAGTCGGTGACCTCCGAGCTTCGCAACCTGCTCGGTGACCTGCCACCGGTGGACCCCGAGGTCATCTTCGGAATCGTGGCGG
>CBDTWX010000143.1:0-11431 GCA_965364305.1 uncultured Thermoanaerobaculia bacterium | reverse complement strand
CGAAGACCGGCGGTGCTCAGCCGGCTCCAGTCGAAGCCGCCGAAGAAGGGGGAGTTGAGGCGGATACCGTCGAGCATCACCAGAGTCTGGGTGGAGGCGGTGCCGCGGATAAAGGCGGAAGCAAGCTTGCCTTCGTCGCCCGAGCCGACGACGGTCACACCGGGCACTCGTCGCAGCATATCGACCACCAAACTCGCCTGCGAATCGTCGATCTCGGCCCGAGAAATGACCGTCACAGCGGTCGGGGCCTCTTCGGTCGAGGTTTCGACTCCAGTTGCGGTGATCGTCACCTCGTCAGCGAACAGTGGGAGGACGGTCCGGCCGGGTTGACTGGGTGGGATTTGAGCGGACGCCACCACCGTCGCCGAAACCGCAGATCCGGAAAGAACGGCCACCCTGAGAGATGAAAAGACACCGGGAAAGACACGAGCTGACATGCGAAACCTCCCGTTTCTCGGCGTTCCGAACGGCAGGTCTCCTGGCTCCCGGATCATCCGCAACCGCTCACCTTCCCAACCGACCAACCTCTCGTGAACGAGATCAGTTCGATCAGTGGCCGGGCGGGCCGACGTATCGACCAGCCCACGAGCGGTCCGTACCCGGTCACAGTGGCGGGGGCCGCGCCGGATTCTCACCGGCTTCCCTCGAGCACCATTCGGTGACCGTTCTGTCGAACCCACCGTACGGCGGCCAGCTGACTTCGTCAACCGACCGCCCCTCCCGGATGCAAGATGCAGGATGCAAAGCCGCACACCCTGAGCATCGAAGCGTTCACGCGTTGTGGGGGGGCGGGCTGGAAGAGCCTTGCTTGCTGCCGCCTCATAAATTTCTCGGCTCGGCCTCCGGTCTCGCTCGAAATAACATCAGTGGCGTCACCAATTCCTGGTGCGGGCGGGTGGGAATTCC
The DNA here is from genome assembly GCA_965364305.1 of uncultured Thermoanaerobaculia bacterium. Lineage (GTDB taxonomy): Bacteria > Acidobacteriota > Thermoanaerobaculia > Thermoanaerobaculales > Sulfomarinibacteraceae > Sulfomarinibacter. The sequence goes on along the minus strand of CBDTWX010000143.1, from coordinate 10,525 downwards.
GAATTCCGAATTCCTAATTCCGAACTCGGGTGGGCGGGTGGGTGTGCTTCAGTGCGCCTCATCCCAAGAATGCCCGAAGCCGACATCCACGACCAATGGCACCGAGAGCTCCATCGCAGCGATCATTTCGCCTTTGACCATCTCACCGACCTCTTCGGCGCGATCCTCTTCCACCTCGAGCAGGAGCTCGTCATGGACCTGTAACAACAGGAGCTGACCAGGGAACTCGGCTGCAAGACGCCGATCGACGGCGAGCATGGCTTTTTTTATGAGATCGGCCGCGCTCCCCTGGACCGGTGTGTTGACGGCCACCCTCTCCGCCGCAGCGCGGGCGGCGAAGTTGCCGCTGGCGAGATCCGGTACCGGCCTCCGACGACCCATGAGCGTTTCCACGTATCCGTTCTCGGCAGCTTCGGCGAGGGTGCGTTGGCGGTAGTCTTCGATCTCGGGAAATCGCTGCTTATACCTCGTGATGTACTGCGCCGCATCGCTGCGCGAAATGCGTTGGGTCTGAGCGAGACCGAAGGCGCTCTGCCCGTAGATGATCCCGAAGTTGACCGCCTTGGCGATGGTGCGCATCTCTCGCGTGACCTCTCCGGACGGCACATCGAAGAGGCCGGCTGCGGTTTCTGAGTGGACGTCAACGCCACGGGCGAAGGCGTCGGCGAATCCGCCTTTACCCCCGCACAGCTCGGCGAGGATCCGCAACTCGACCTGCGAGTAATCAGCGGAGACGAGGACCCTGCCCGGGGGCGCGACGAAAGCGCTCCGAATGCGACGTCCTTCCGTGGTCCGCACCGGAATGTTCTGCATATTCGGATCGGTTGAGGCGAGACGGCCGGTCGCGGCCGTGGTTTGCGAATAATTCGTGTGGATTCGGCCAGTCTCCGGATTGATCAGCCCCGGCAGAGGGTCGATGTAGGTGTTCTTGAGCTTGACCAGCGACCGGTAATCGAGGATCGCCTGCGGCAGTGGGTGGTGGAGCGAGAGCTCCAACAAGACCTGCTCGTTTGTCGATGGTCCGGTTTTGGTGGTCTTGATCACCGGCAGATCGAGCTTTTCGAAGAGGATTTCGCGCAGCTGCTTGACCGAGCCGATTTTGAACTCCTCGCCGGCCGCCTCGTAGCAGCGGTTCTCGGCGTCGGCAACGCCGGCGGAAAGCTCGGTGGAAAGCGCTGCCAGGACCCCGCCGTCAACCCCGATTCCGTTGATCTCCATGCGGGCGAGGACCGGGATCAAGGGGAGCTCGAGCTCGTGATAGAGGGTGCTCAGACCCGCTTCCTCGAGCAGCGGCGTCAGCTTGCGATCGAGCAGCCAGGTCACCTGTGCGTCCTCGGCAGCATAATCCCGGGCCGCGTCGAGCTCGACCTCGGCAAAGGTCGCCTTGTCGCCGGCCACGTCCTTGTAGGGGATCATGCGGTGGGAGAGATGAACCAACGCGAGGTCGTCGAGCTTGTGCGACCGGCGGTCGGGACTCAGGAGATAGTCGGCAAGCAGTGTGTCGCCGTCGATGCCGTCAAGATGCACACCGTGGCGGGCGAGGATCTTGAAATCGTATTTGAGATGCTGGCCGGTCTTGCCGACGGACGGGTCTCCGATCAGCGGGCCGACGCTTTGCCGAACCTCGTCCCAATCGAGCTGCGGATCGGTGGTCTCGTGGCCGACCGGCACGTACCATGCGACATCGTCGTCGCAACAAAAAGAAAGACCGACCAGATCCGCCTGCATGGAATCGAGTGAGGTGGTCTCGGTGTCGAGGGCAAATCGGCCCGCTGCAGCAAGAGATGACCGCATCTCTTCGAGATCCCCCGTGCTCGTGACCAGCCTGTAGGCACTGCGGTCCACCGACTCCATCTCGCCGCCGAACTCCCTGAGCAGGCCCCGAAACTCGAATTCGGTAAACAACTCCTGTGCCCGTTCCTCCGGTGGTGGATAGCGGAGGCTGAGCGCATCCAGTCCGACGTCGACCGGTGCATCGGTTCGGATCGTTGCCAGCTCTTTGGAAAGATAGGCCTCCTCCCGGCTTGCCTCGAGCTTGTTCTTGGTGCCTGGCGGCGTCACCTGATCGAGGTTGGCATAGATGTCGTCGAGGCCGCGCCATTTGGCGAGCAACGCCTTGACGCCCTTCTCACCGATGCCCTTGACCCCCGGGATATTGTCCGACGAGTCACCCCAGATTCCGAGGGCGTCCGGCACGAGCTCGGGCATGCACCCGAACTTCTCTTCGACCTCCGGAAAGGAGATGCGGCGTTCCTTCATGAGATCCAAGAGGGTGACGTGGTCGCTGACCAGCTGCATGAGATCCTTGTCCGAGGTCACCAGTACGACGTCGAGCTTGTCCTCGTGTCGCCGGGCGAGAGTTCCCATGACGTCGTCGGCCTCGAAATCGTCAAGACACACGAACGGCACGTCGAACGCTTCGGCAACGCGGGAGAAGTGTGGCATCTGCGCCCGCAGGGCGCCCGGCATGTCCGGTCGGGTCCCCTTGTAGTCGGGGAAGATGCGGTCGCGAAAGGTCCCGTCTTTGGGGTCCCAGGCGATGGCGAGGTAGTCCGGTCGCTCGTCGCGGATCAGTTTGAGAAGCATGTTGGTGAATCCGAAGAGAGCGTTGGTCGGCAATCCCTGCGAGTTGGTCATCCCGCCGATGGCGAAGAATGCCCGGAAGGCCATGTTGGGTCCGTCGACCAGGTAGAGCGTCTTGCGTGATTTCTTTTCGTTCATGCCCGTAAGTGTACCCGCGTCCGGCCACCCACCCACCTATTCGAATTCGGAATTCGGAATTCGGAATTCGGAATGCCGCCCACCCACCAATGTCCCTCCACCCGCCCGGATACAGGATGCAGGTCGCAGGATGCAGGATGCAGCGACAGGATCAGCGGCAGGTTCCAGCGCCACGGTCAGCGCCAGCAAAAGCAATCAGGATCGGCGACAGAAAACAGCGGCAGTCGTCAGCGAACAGAGTCAGCAATCCGCACCCCACCCGTTTGCCTCGGGAGACACCGCGGAAATAACTGTGATAGTTCCTTAGGTGCATTCCGTGTCCGCGTCCGAGCCCGCGCCCGATTGGGCACACCCATCCGGGCACGGACGCGGACGCGGGCACGGACGCGGTTTTTCAGCTCCCACGTGCAGTTACTTAGGAGCGGAAACCGAACCTGGATGGGGGAGGGTGGGTGGGAATTCCGAATTCCGAATTCCGAATTCCTCATTCACAGATACACCGCCTGCACGTGATGCCGATCCCCCTCCATGTGCTCTTCGAGAGCCGCCACCGCGCGGCGCCATTCGTCTCTGCTGATGCATCGGTTCATTTCGGAGAAACGCGCATCGCGCGGTACGCGATGGGCCGGACGATACTGGGCGAGCAGCGAGACCGCGACCACGGGAGACAGGTTGTGCGAGATCCATTCGAGGTTCTCCTCGATCCCGGCAAGGCACTCGGGGAGAACGAGCATCCGAACCAGCAAACCGCGTCGAAGCTCGCCCTCGGGTCCGAGCTCCCAGGCGTCGCCCACCTGGCGCCACATTTCGGCGAGGGCCTCACGGGCTCGTTGCGGGTAGCTCTCGATCCCCGAGAGACGGCAGCCAACCCCGGGATCGGCGTACTTGAGATCCGGCATGAAGATGTCGACAACTCCGCTGAGGAGGCGAAGTACGCTTACCGAGTCGTAGGCGTTGGTATTGTAGACCACAGGGACCGTGAGGCCGCGGGTCGCGGCGGCAGCGAGGGCCCGAACCAGTTGGGGTACCTGGTGGGACGGCGACACCCAGTTGATGTTGTGACAGCCCCGATCCTGAAGATCGATCATGATTGCCGCCAATTCCTCGGACGAAACCTCCTGACCCACATAGCTGTGCGGCCGCTGCGAAATGTCGTGGTTCTGGCAGAAAGCGCAGCGCAGGTTGCAGTTGGCAAGAAAGACCGTGCCCGAACCGCGGCGGCAGGAGATGACCGGTTCCTCACCGTGGTGAGGGCTCCACGACGCCACGACCGCCTCGACCCCTGTGGCGCAGGTGCCGAGCTCCTCTCTGCGATCAACGTGACACGCGTGCGGGCAGACCGTGCAGTCTGTCAGGAGCTCGTCGAGCCGTTTCACCCGATCGGCAAGCTCTCCGCTCCGCGCCAATCGCACATAACCGGCCCGTCGAGAGGGAAGAGCTGAGTTCATGATCTGTTCATGATGCGGATTCGAGCAACAGGATGCAAGGGGCACCACTCCGCGGGCGACCGAATGCAAAAACACCGATGTGCGCTTGTTGCTTCTGTGTCGTCGATGCTCCTTCGCGCGCCTCAAATGAACTCCTGTCGCCGCCCCTGATGCTGTCGCCGTGTGACTGATCACTGTCACTGATCACTGTCACTGCCGCCGACCTGCCCGGAATTCTCGTCCCTCGGAAGCACCACCTGCTCTGGCTTCAGCTTGCCATCTTGCCACACAAAGACCGGTCGCCCGCCCGCGATCTCGGGGATTTTTGGATCCTCTGGCGGCGCCTGGATGAAGAGGAGATCGGCGTCGGCTTCGGGCTCCATCATCCTGGCGGCCATCGCCCAGCCGCGCCAGTCTCCGACAGGGAGGACGATCACGGCGCGATCGAGGCCTTTCTCTTCGACCTGGTGTTGAAGCGATGCGTCGACCCCATTGTAGGCGCGATAGAGCCCCAAGCGGTATGCAAGAACCGTCGCGGCAGAAAAATTCAGACCCACAAACAACACCGCCGCCGCGAGCGCGGGAGCCCTTTTTTCAGTAAGGTCAACACCCCTGCCCATATTGGCGAGCTCAGAAAAACCCCGGGCCGTGAGCAGATAGAGCAACGCAAAGGCCTCGAAATAATATCGGGGTCCGAATCCGTGCAGCCCATGCCCGCGGGTGCCGAGATGGGCGACCAAAAGGCAGGCGACCATCGCAGCCATCAGCAGATCGCTACGACGGACACGGCCCAGCATGAAGGGCAGGCAGATGAAAGCAAATGACAGGGCGATCACGAGCGGCCCATGGACCCACGGCCAGCCCCAGCCGAAGAGACTCGTGCCGGTGTGGACGAGGAGGGTGTCGAGGTTGCGGATGCCGAACGGGATGTTCGCCGAGTAATACATCGGGCTGCCGACCAGGGTGTAGGGAAACGAGAGCGCGTGGCCGGTGATGAGATGGTTGGCGAAAAGCGCGGGAGCAGCGGCCGCTACGGATCCGGCAAAAAACCCCACGATTCTGCTCCGGGCGCCGATGCCTTCCCGCGAGCCCAATAGATCGAGCAGCAGTAGCGCGCCGAGTGGGACTGCGATTGCAGACGCCGACAGGGGCCGGATCCCACATGCCAGACCGACGCAACACCCGGCGAAAAAGGCTGCCGGCCAACCCGTGCTGCGGCGAGCAACCAGCACAAGCCAGAGAGCCGCCAAGAGAAGTGTCGCAGCCGCCGCGTGCGAAAGCATACTTCCGAAGATCAGCCTCGCCATGGGAGAGAGCACGGCGAGAGTTGCGGCGATGAGACCGATCGCCGGCCCATCCAGCTCGCGACCGGTGAGGTAGAGGAGCACCGTGTACAGCCCTCCGAGCATGGGAGCAACCAGCCACGGCAGTCCGGCTGCGAGCCCCAGGGCGAGCAGCCCGGGCCAACCAGGTGGGTAATGGGCCAACCACCGTTCGCCATCAACGTAGGTGAAGGGGATGGTCAGCGCATCTTGGAACGTCGCGACCTCGCCCCACAACGAGCCTTCGAGGAACCAGGCCGCCTGCAGCAGGTAGACCACCGAATCGGGACTGTGTGGCAGTCCTTCGAGGACGTCGTGAGCCACCCATCCCGATACTGCAACCGCCGTCGTGGAGGCGAGGAGCACCCAAACTGTCGCCCGCCGCCGTCGGATTGCCGAGGGTACGGGAGATCTTTGCGATACATTCTTGAGAGCGGAAAAGACACCGATCAGCAGACAAGAAATCGAAAGCGCCCTGCCGAATGTCGCGAGAGCCGCTCCGATGTCGGCGAGGGGCGTTGGATCAATGCTGGTGGTGGCGAGAGTGATGCCGGCACCATCGCGCACAAAACAGTCGTTGTTGATCAGCCCACGGCGGATCGCAAACGAGATCGGCGGATCTCCGTCCAGGGAGAGGGTGAGGTCGTGGTGAAACCGCCCGCGAAAGCTGGTCTGGATGGTGAAGATGCCCCCGGTTTCGAGTTTCCGGCGCCACGCCGTCCCGTGACCGGCGCCCTCGTCGAGTATCCAGTCTCCCAGAGGAACAATCTCGCCGGGGGGGAGTCGGAAACGGCGTGGGAGGCGATCCTCGAGCACCTCGGCCCCATCCGAGGAGACGGCGATACGACGGCCGCCTGGTGGATCGACCGAATCCATCGCGATAACCTCGATCGCCGACAGCTTCCTGACGGGAACCGGCGCGGAGAGTGCGGTGCCGGCAACCTCGATGTGGACCTGCCCGCCATCGGATGACACCTCGACCCGGGTCGTGCGGTCGGCGAATCCAGCGCCGACCCACAAACAGAGGGCCAAGAGCAGCCATCGGATCGGTTTTCGATCACGGCCCATCGTTGCGATCTCTGGCTTCTGCGGCTCTTCAATCGCGGAAGACGACTCGTTGGATCTCGTGCAACATGTAGAGGAGCCGCAGAATCCACTCCTCGTTTCGCTCGCGTCGGATCAAATCCTCGATGGAAATTTCCTTCTCTTCGATGGCTCGCAGGATGCGTTGCTGCCGACCTGACAGCTGGAGGTCGGCGGGGATCTCACCCGGCACGCGGAGCACCGTTTGCTGCAGTCTGCCCTCCATGAATCTGCGGACCACCAACAGCGGTAGGCGTTCCTGGACTCCCTCGTGGATCATGGTGTAGGCGCTCAGGTTGAGCGGGAGACCGGCCTGGCTGATCTCGATGTCGGCGTATATCGCATAGGTGCCGTTGACCCAACTGAAAAGATCGAGAATACGATTCCTTACCTGACCACTGAGCTGTTGAAAGATGATGTTTGGGGTACAGGCACCCAACGCGAGCAACGCCTCGGTGAACTTGATCCCTTTGCGCGCCGCAAAGTCGAGGGTCTCGCGATGTTGGTCCCTGGAGAGAAGTCCCTCGTTGACCATGTGCTCGCCGAACAGTTCGCTCTCGAGGTTCGAATCGGCAAAGACCGGCTCGCCGTTTTCAATCTGAATGGTCTTTTTGATCGGCTCGCGACGAAAATCGATCAGACCGGTGGTACCGGATTCGTGGATCTGGTGCAGGATGCGGCACAACGAAACCTGTTGGATCGAGCCCTCCTCATCGGGATTTTCGGGACGTTGTTCCTCCTTTTTGAGAAAGGGCGCCTCTGCCGGCCCAGGACCACGTTCGGCAGCACCTTCCGAGGAGGTGCCGCTCACGACGCTACGCGCCTCGGGTGTCGGCGCCGCCTGGCGCTGTCTGATCTCTTCCTTGGCCATCATTTGGAGCTCGCGTTCGACCTCCTCGTCACGGGCCTCCTCGCGTTCGATGTCCTCGGCGAAGAGCGAGTGCATAAAGGTCGAGATCTCGGCCTGGCTCATGGGGGAGCTTTGCTCATCCAGCTTGGCCGCCAGGTCGGTGGCAAACTCTAATGCTGTCGCGTAGCGGTCATCCGGCTCATCCTCGAGTGCCCGGTCCAACACCCTCTGCAACGACTCCGGAACTGCGGCAAAGCGTTTGCGGTCGAACTCTCCCTTGCGAATATCGAGCAACATCGCCATCTCGTTGTCACCCGTGCGGAGTGGGGCCATGATCAGCATTTCGGCAAAAACGATGCCGAGCGAGAACAGGTCGGAGCGACGATCGACCTCCTTGCCATAGGCTGCCTCGGGGCTGAGATAGCGCACCTTGCCCTTGATGACGCCGTGCTGGGTTTCCTCCTCTCGATCTCGTGCACGGGCGACCCCGAAGTCGGTCAGCTTCACCTCTCCGTTGTAAGTGATGATGATGTTGCGGGGGCTGATGTCGCGATGGACGATCTCCTGCGGCTGGCCATCTGGGGAACGAAACTCGTGCGCGAAGTGCAGGCCGGTGCACACCTCGTCGACGATCTTGGTGGCGAGCCCCCAGGGGCAGCGACGATCGAGCGCTCCGAGCCGCTGCAATACCCGAAAGAGATCGCGCCCGGCCACATACTCCATCGCAATATAGGGAGCCTCATCCGTTTCGCCGAGATCGTAGATCTGGACGATGTTGGGGTGCACCAGCCGGGAGGCGATCTTCGCCTCGTCGGTGAACATGCGCAGGAACTGCGTCCTGTCGAGCAGGTGGGCGTGGATTCGCTTGATCGCCACGGTCTTTGTAAAACCGCGAATCCCCAGCACCTTGGCCCGAAAGACGTCGGCCATTCCGCCAGAGGAGATCTTGTCGACCAGGATGTACTTGCCAAACTTTTCCATAGCCATGGAACTCCAGTTTAGAACACTCGCGGTGTTTCTCCGAAGTCGCATAGAAAACGTCTTCTTGCGCTACCAACCGGACGTCCTGAGAAGGCCCGTCTCCGTGCCCGTCTCCGTCTCCGTGCCCGAGACAGAGCCCGTCCGGGAAGTCAAGGTTTTTGGGTGTGTGGGCCTGCCCTCCCTCGGGCCCTGAAGGACTCGCCGATCTAATTTTTCGCGTGCTGGTATGAACCCTTCCGTCATATCAATTGTTGACAGGGCCACCTCAAGTCTAAGCAAATAAGCTAGTTGTAGATTGTTCGACGGGCCATATCAAAGCCCTATCCTTCCTCTCGCCTGCGCATAACTTCTTTTGGCCTCGCGAGCCCGAACGTGGGTTCATGAGGCGGCACACACCACCCACCACCACCAGCTCCGGAATCGGGACCGACGGGTCGCATTGTGCGCCCGGGAGCCGGTGGTCGGTGGGATCGCAACCACGTCGCCTCGAGGAGGTCCCCATGGCGGCGAGGTTTTTCGTGTTGATTCTCGGCGGGTTGACAGTGAGTTTTCCGTCCGCATGGGCGACCGACAGCGTCGAGTCTGGTGCTCCCCTGGGAGCACACGACGTCGCGACCGTTGCAACGGCCTCGCTCGGTGCGATTCCTGAGGAGATCTGTCCTCAGACGACGATCAAGCCGACAATCAGCCCCAGGGTGTCGCACAGAAATCGGAAACGGCTTACCGCAGGGTTCCGGATCGCCGTCGAGCGCATCCGAGAGGTGCCGGAATGTCGTGAGATGTTCACCGAGCTCGGAGCCGATGCAGTCAACACCGTGAGCGGTGTTCGTTATTACCCGATCGGGGGCCACGAGCTGAACCCCAACGTGTGTAACGGCAGCTCGGTACACACCCTTGTCGGTGGAGGTCCCGTCTGGGTCTGTCGCAAGTTCTCGCGCTTGTCTGATTCGCACGCGGCGATGGTCATCATCCACGAGGCGCTCCACCACGCCGGCCTCACCGAGCAACCCCATGATGCAAACGGTATGACCTCCGGGGCCATCAACGACATGGTCGTCAAGCGGTGCGGACTGTGATCGCGCTGGCGCGAGAATCGGAAAACCGCGTAACTTTCGGTCATGGTTGACTTGCTGAATGTGGGACCTCTGACCTACATTTATCTCAAGGTGCCACTGGCAACAACAGATAGTGACCTGTCGGACCTCCCATTTCGCGTCGGCGATTGGCTGGTGGAGCCTCGGCTCAACCGGCTGACCCGCGGCGACGAGTCCATCCAGATCGAGCTCAAGATGATGGACGTCCTAGTGTGCCTGGCCGGGCACCCGGGTGAGCTGGTGACCAGACAACAGATCATCGACACCGTCTGGGCGACCGAGTTCATCACCGAGAAGACCCTGACCCGTGCCGTTGCCGAGCTGCGGCGGACCCTCGGCGATGACGCCAAACAGCCCAGTTTTATCGAGACCATCCACCGCAAGGGCTACCGCCTGATCGCAGAGGTCGAGGCGGTGCGGCGAACCGCGGCGACGGTCACTCCTTTCCCCACGCGCTCGGTTGGGCGCGAGGACGACCGCAGCCCCTATCCGGGTCTGGCCGCCTTCACGGAAGACGAGGCCGAGTTCTTCTTTGGCCGCGAGGCCGAGGTCACCCAGCTGTGGCGCAAGATCACCACCCGGAGACTGCTCGCGGTGATCGGACCGTCCGGTGTAGGAAAGAGCTCTCTCTTGCGAGCGGGCCTGATACCGGCAACTCCGGAGGGGTGGGGGAGCCTGATCGTTCAACCCGGCGAGTCGGTCTTCAGGGCGCTGGGGCGGGCCCTCGTGCCGGTGTTCAAGGACGACACTCGAACAACGGCAGAGCTGTTGGATATCGACGACCCGGCCCACGCGGTGACTGTTGTTTCACGATGGCGGGGCACCTATCAGCGAGCTCTCCTCATCGTCGACCAGTTCGAGGAGCTCTTCACGCAAAACTCGCCTGAGGCGCGGGCGAGTTTTGCGGTTTTGTTGCGGCGGTTGGTCGACGATTCAGATGTCAACGTCCTCCTGAGCATGCGCGACGATTTTCTGTACCGCTGCCATTCCTACCCTCCTCTCCGTCCTATTTTCGAAAGCCTGTCTCCGCTGGAACAACCGAATAGG
>CBDTWX010000142.1:0-11468 GCA_965364305.1 uncultured Thermoanaerobaculia bacterium | reverse complement strand
ATACTTGCGCTTCGCCGCCCTCGTCACGAAACCTGGTGAGAAGTACGGGCTAGAACCGTTGCGCCGCGCGTGCCGATGATGCGCACGCCGGCGACCAGCCGGTCGGGATTGTCGCGGGTGCGACCGCGGAGGGTCTTTTTGACCTCGAAGGTTCGAACGAGCAGGCGCAGACCGACGCGGTCGTCAGCGGTCGGTGGCCTCGTCTTCGGCGGTCAACGCCCAGACACCGTCCTCGTGCAGCAGCCGGTCCGCGGAGAGGTCGTGACCGCAGCGGGGGCACGGCGCATTCGCCGCCGGATCATCCGGCCGATTCCAGTGGCCATACTCCTCGCCGCACCTCGGGCAGACAACTTCGATCATCTCGGCGTTCGCGCTCATGTCGCCTCCCTTCCGGTCCTCGTTGCGATGAGTTCCTTCTACCAATATATGTCGCGAGAGGTTTTTGTCAGTCCTCGAGCAGGCTGACCGCGGGCAATTCAGCGTTTTCGAGGTCGGGTCGGCGCCGCAGCGTGGCCCTCAGCTCGATCGTGTAGATCGCGAGGGCAATCCAGATGAGGCCGAAGGTGACCGCGTGGGTGATGGTGAACTCCTCCCCATAGAGGAGGACTGCAAGCAGGAAGGAGCAGGTCGGGGCGATGTATTGGAGCAGCCCGGCGGTGGAGAGGCGCAATCGGCGGACACCGAGCGTGAAAAGGATGAGAGGCAGGACGGTGACAGCTCCTCCCGTCACCAGGAGCGCGTCGGTCAGTACGGAAATATGTCCCAAGGCGGCCACGCCTCGTTGTTCCTCGAAGAGGAGAAACGCAACCGCCAGGGGCGTCAGGGCGGCCGTCTCGAAGGCCAGACCAACTACCGCATCGGCATTGACCGTTTTGCGGAGAAGACCATACATACCGAATGAGACCGGCAGCACGAGCGAGATCCATGGAAGCTGGCCGGCCTGGATCGTCATTACAGTCACCCCGGCTGCGGCCAAGGAGACGGCCAGCCACTGGCGAGGGGTGAGCCTTTCACCGAGCACCACGAGTCCGAGGAGCACACTCACCAGTGGATTGATGAAATATCCCAACGACGTCGCCAGCACCCGGTCGGTGTTGACCGCGTAGATGAACAGACCCCAATTGACGGTAATGAAGAAGGTCGAGGCGAGCAACGCGAGACGGGTTCGCGGTCTGCGGATCGCCGCTAGCAGGTCGGGCCAGCGCCGGCGGAAACTCATCCACACCGCGACGAAGACGAGGCCCCAGGCGATCCGATGGGCCAGGAGCTGGGGCGCCGAGACCTCCTTCAACAGCTTCCAAAACGTGGGTGTCAGGCCCCAGAAGAGAAAGGCCCCGCCCGTGTAGAGAACACCTACCCTGGTTTCATGGCTCACGATTGATCAAGCTCCCGCACGCATATTCATAGGGTGAGTTCAGTTGATGGCAGAAATCACCGGGATCGTTCTGCGTCGCCTCCACCGTTCCTGCGGGACGATATTTCGTAGGTTCCGTCGAGCCTGGCGATCAGCTCGTCATACCGTCGATCGAGTTCGCGGAGCTCGGTCGTCAGGTCTGTTTCACCGAGCTCGCCGCGAGCATGGCGATCCTTGATGACGGCCCGCTGTGCTTCGAGCCATTTCTCCGGGTCGAAGTTATATGTCATGGGCCCCCCGCCGACCACGATACCCGATTCACGTCACGGTTCGATCCAGGAGCCACGGTTTGGGGTTTGCGCAGAATCGAGTGCAGGCGGTTCAGGCAATGACCGCAGCCCAGTTAGGCGACCATGGTCGCCGGCATGGCGGCTGTCTCTGCGGCGGCGGTGGCGGCGTCCTGGGGAACCAATTCATACCTGTCTGCACAGCTCGGTTTGAGGACCAATTGCGTCAAAATAGCGCGTTCGTTGCGGCCTGAGGGACCCGCCTACAGATGGTTGAGAAAAATTGGATCACACGAACGCTGGTGAATAGTCCGGGCTAGAACTCCAGGTCCATTTTCTGGCCGGCGGTCAGTTCGATCCGTTGTTCGCTGGCCTCCTGGGCGTCGAGCAGTCGCACGCCGTATGTGCCGGGCGCCAACTCGATCTCCGATCCGTTGACCGTCCCCAGGGTCACCCGCTGACCCCGCTCGTCGAGGACCTCGAAACGCGCCTCGAGGGTTTGCGCGAGACCACGTCTCAAACCCTCCGCATCGGCGGCATCGAAGAAACGACCTTCTCCCATGCGTGCCCAGGCGCGAAAAGTCTCCTTCAGCATCACGTCGTCGATCGCAAATCCAACGATGTTGACCTGAACCTCGTGACCTGCCCTCTGGAGATCGGCGATCGCGGCGGCCGGATCGCCGTCGCAGGTCTCCTCGCCGTCGGTGACCAACACGACGTTGATGGGTCCCTCGGCGCCGGACAGATCATCGCCGACTTTGGAGAGAGAAGCGCCGATCGGGGTCTTGGCCAGGTTTTTGGCTTGGATCCCGGCGAGGGCTGCCCGCACCGCCGATCGATCGAGCGGAGCCAGGGGGATGACCAGATCGGTGCGGCAGGAGTTGGTTTCAAGGTGGCCGAAGACGCGCAGGGCGACCTCGGCATCTGCGGGGAGGGTCTCGGTCACGAGCCGGGTCAACGCCTGCCGCGCGATTTCGATACGAGGTTCGCCGTGATCGCGTTTCAGCATGCTGCCGGAGGCGTCCATAATGATTTCAAATATCGGTTTGGTTGTGCGGGACGAGGCGGAGTGGTGCACCGCCAACCAGGCGGGATCGTCTCCGGGCAGAATCTGAATCGTCCTGCGAGCGAGTGTCGTGGAGCTCTGGCCCGTGGCATAGCGGATCTCATGCTCCCCGGTCTGCCGAGGGGCTACGAGCGTGACCGGGCTGCCCCAGTGGACGCCGGCGAAGCTCTTCCAGGTGCCTTCCTCGGCGCCTGCAACGACGATGGTGATGAAGTCGCTGGGGTTGCCGGGTCCCGTCCACTTCACCTCGAAGGTTTCGCCGGCGACGGCGGCGTCCGGCGCCTCGAGGCTGGCCGAGGCTGCAGTCAGTGTGATGGCGGAGCGTGCCAGCGTGACGTTGCTCTGCGCCGTCGCATAGCGGACTTCGTAATCGCCCGGATTGTCCGATGTCGCGAGACTCAACGGCGTTCCCCGAGCGGTGTACTCATAGTGATCCCACTGTCCCTCGGGAGCTCCGGTTGGAACGACTGTGATGTAGTCGCCGGGGTTGTCGGGTCCGCTCCATCCGATCTCGATCACCGATCCGGCCATCGCCGATGACGGCACATCGAGACTCGCTCCGGCGGCGGTCACCATGATCGGCACAGCCGCGATGGTGGAATAGCTCTGGCCGGTGGCGTAGCGAATCTCATACGCACCAGGGGTTTCCGGAGCGCGCATGGTCAGTGGGTTCCCGCTGCTGGTGTAGACGAAGGCGTTCCAGGTCTTATCCGCGGCGTCAGCGGGAACGATGGTAATGAAATCTCCCTGATGATCGGGGCCCGTCCAACGGATCGGAACATCTCCGCCGGCCACGACACTGGTTGGGGCGGAAAGGGTGGCTGTAACCGCCGCGACGGTGAAATCACGGCGGGCGATAACTCCTTCGCGCCCGTCGCTCTGATAGCGGAGCTGCCACACGCCGGCCTCATCCGGAGCGCGCATGGTGACCGGATTGCCGGCGCTGACATAGATGAAGGGCCCGTAGCGCCCATCATCGGCATCCGGTTTGACGATGGTTATGTAGTCCTGGGCGTGCGGCTCGCCGGTCCACCGGACCTCGAAGACTGAACCCGCGGCGATCTCGGACGGCGCCTCCAGCTCGACCGCTCCGGCACCCGCCGACGACGCGAGACAGCACAGCACGATCATCGCTTGACGCATGAAGACCTCCGGATGGTTCGTTTCTAGAATCCTATCGCAGATTTCGCAATCCCGTTGCTCGAACACCTGAAGGACCTACCTACGGCTGAAACGGTCTCCGTGCCCGTCTCCGTCCCCGCGTCCTCGTCCGAGTCCGCGTCCGTGCCCGGAGAGGGAACAGCGACAGAGATCAGGTTCAGGGGCAGCAATCAGATACAGCGACAGGTGTCAGATGCAATGGTCAGGGGCGGCGGTCACAGGCAGGAATCAGAATGAGTGACGGTGCCAGCGTCAACGAGAGCCTTCAGGGGCAGTGGTCAGAGTGTGTGAGGCCGTTGTGGGAACCTCCGGGTCGTTCAACAGGGAAAGTAGCCGTTGGCCATTCGGTGTCAAGGACGAGACGAATTCGGCGCACCCTTGACATCGAATGTCCACTAGCCCGGACTAGCTTGCGGGAGGGCCTGAACGACCCGGAGATGACCATGTCCAACGCCCTCAACAGCACCAACCTCATCGCCCATGAGAAGGCCCTTCAAGCTGCTGGCGATTTTCGAGGAGGTTCGCGCCATGACCTGGTGGCTGCTCAATCGAAAACGCTGATTCCTCGACCTCGCGCGGTCCTTGCTGACGCTGTCTCTGAAGACTGCCGCTGCCTCTGTCTTCTGCCGCTGTCGCTGCACCTGTTTTCTGTCGCTGCCCCTGCCGCCGTTGGACAACCTCGGTCTCCGTCACCTCAACGAATTACGGATGAGCCATACGCTTGAACGTTGAACGTTGAAGGTTCTGATGTTGATCCAGCATTCAGCATCGAGCCTCTGTTCCGTCTGGCACGGGCACGGAGACGGAGACGGGCATGGAGACGGATGCTTCTGTATTCTCGGAAGGACAGCCGTGGGAAGCTGTAGGCTAGTGCCATGATCCGAGTTCTGCTGATCGCCGACACCCATCTCGGTTTCGACCTGCCGGC
This sequence comes from uncultured Thermoanaerobaculia bacterium, assembly GCA_965364305.1. Lineage (GTDB taxonomy): Bacteria > Acidobacteriota > Thermoanaerobaculia > Thermoanaerobaculales > Sulfomarinibacteraceae > Sulfomarinibacter. The sequence goes on along the minus strand of CBDTWX010000142.1, from coordinate 6,672 downwards.
AACGCCGAGGGTGGAACGCCGGCGCCGGGGACCAGATTTCTTTGCCAATACCCGGCTCGCGCTCGAGCCGGCGTTGCGAGGGAAGGCGGACGTGGTGGTCCACGGCGGCGATCTTCTCTTCCGCAGCAAGGTGCCGGCCGGGCTGGTGATGGATGCCCTCGAGCCGCTGCTCAAGGTGGCCGATGCGGGGGTCCCGGTGGTTATGGTGCCGGGCAACCACGAGCGGTCGGCCTTGCCCTATCCTCTGCTGGCCAGCCACCGCTGCCTGCACATCTTCGACCGGCCGCGAACGATCGAGCTCGAGGTGGCGAACACGCGGGTGGCTCTTGGCGGTTTCCCGTGTGAACGTGACGGCGTGTGTGATCACTTTTCTGCCCTGGTGGAAGCCACCGGTGCCCTCGCGGTGAACGCCGATGTGAGGTTGTTGTGCCTCCACCAGACTGTCGAAGGCGCCCGCGTCAAGGGAGTGACGTTTCGACGAGGGGGCGATGTCGTCCGCGGTCGTGACATACCGTCAGGTTTTGCGGCGGTTCTCTGCGGCCACATCCACCGGTCCCAAATTCTGACCCGCGATCTGGCCGGTCGAGCCCTCCGATCTCCGGTCCTCTATCCCGGGTCGATCGAGCGGACCAGCTTCGCCGAGCGGGACGAGCCCAAAGGGTATCTGCTCCTCGGAATCGAGCCCGACTGGACATCCGGCGGCCGGCTCGTGGATTGGCGGTTCCACGAGCTGCCGGCGCGGCCCATGGAAATGGTCACTGTGGACGCTACGGGTCTCGCCCCCGAGGCCTTCGAGCGCGCGCTGGGCGATGAGTTCGACCGTCTGCCGATCGACGCCGTCGTGCAGCTTCAGGTCGAGGGGCACCTCGCGCCAGGATCCGGCGAGGTGATCCGCGCGGCGTGGCTGCGCCAACTGCATCCCCCGACCATGACCGTCGAGCTGCGTTTCAGGGCTCAACGGGAGTGATAGGCTGGCGCGACAGTCCGTTTCCGGGGGGGCTATGAGTCATCGTTGTTGCGCAGTCGGTTGTGTCTTGATTGCCCTGTTTTCAGTTGCCGGCGAGTCCTTCGCCGGCGAGGCACCAAGCCCTCTGCCCGGGCTGGCAAGCCATGTGCAGGGCCTCGAGAAAAAAGACGGATTGCTGACCCTCTATCTCGACCGACAGCGCGGCAAGGTCATGCTCGAGCTGCCAGCCGCCAATGATCGGGACGTTGGCCATCGCTTCCTCTATGTCGAGGGCTTGGTGACCGGACTGGGCTCGAACGACGTCGGTCTCGATCGCGGGCAGATCGGACCGGCTCGGCTGGTCGGCCGGGTGCTGGTCGAGGAGATCAACCTCGGTTTCAGAGCACTCTCCGAGGACCCGCACGAGCAACGGGCCGTGAGACAGTCATTTGCCAGGTCCGTGCTGTGGGGTGGCGAGATCGTTGCGGAAGATGCGGACGGGCGGGTGCTGGTCGATTTCACGTCCTTCGCGGTGCGCGACGCCCACGGATCGGCGAGACGGCTCGAACGCGCCGAGCAGGGGAAGTTCACCCTCGACCAGACCCGAAGCGCGGTCGATTTCGACGGCTGCCTGGTCTTTCCGGACAATGTCGAGCTCGAGGCGCTGCTGACCTTTCATGGCGCCAAACCGGGTCGATTTGTCCGCGAGACGGCGCCGTCACCGGAATGGGTGACCTTGGCCCAGCATCACTCGTTCCTCCGTCTGCCCGACGATGACTATGAGCCGCGCGAGTTCGACCCGAGGGCGGGCTCGTTCGCCATCTCCTTTGCCGACTACGCAGCGCCCCTCGATCGACCGCTCGAGAAAAGGTGGATTGTCCGCCACCGGCTGCAAAAGACCGACCCGGCGGCGGCGCGTTCGACGGTGGTCGAACCGATCGTCTACTACGTCGACCGCGGTGTCCCCGAACCGGTACGCTCGGCTCTGGTGGAGGGGGCGAAATGGTGGGTGCAGGCCTTCGAGGCGGCGGGCTTCATCGACGCCTACCGCGTCGAGCTGATGCCAGAGGGGGCCCACAGCCTCGACGCACGGTACAACGTCATCCAGTGGGTCCACCGCTCGACGAGGGGCTGGTCCTACGGCGGCGGTATCGTCGATCCGAGAACCGGCGAGATGATCAAGGGTCACGTGTCGCTGGGCTCGCTGCGGGTTCGCCAGGATCGGCTCCTCTTCCAGGGGCTGGCCGGCGCCGACAAGCTTGGAAGCGGAGAGACGGACGACCCGGTCGAGATCGCGCTTGCCCGAATCCGGCAGCTTTCGGCGCACGAGGTCGGCCACACCTTGGGTCTGACCCACAACTTTGCCGCGAGCACCTATGGCCGCGCGTCGGTGATGGACTACCCGGCGCCCCTGGTGAAGATCGACGCAAACGGCGAGCTCGATTTCTCGGAGGCCTACGCGGCCGGTGTCGGCGCCTGGGATATTCAGTCCGTTCGACGTGCCTATGCCCAGTTCCCGCCCGGCGCGGACGAGGCGGCGGAGCTCGAGAAGATCGTCCGGGACGGGCTCGAAAAGGGTCTCGTCTTCCTCTCCGATGCCGATGCGCGTCCCGCGGGAGCGGCCCACCCGCTGGCCAATCTGTGGGACAACGGAGCCGACCCGGTCGAGGCGCTGGCTCACACCCTCCGGGTACGGCGGATTGCGCTCGATCGATTTGGTGAATCGATGATTTCGGAAGGAACGCCGTTGGCCGAGCTCGAGGCGGTGCTCGTACCGGTCTACCTGCACCACCGGTACCAGCTGCTGGCGGCCCTCAAGGTACTCGGTGGGCTCGACTACTCGTACGTGGTCCGAGGTGACGGCCGGACGCCGACGCGGTTCATCGACCCTGCGCGGCAGCGGCGGGCGTTGGATGTGATCCTTTCGATTCTCGACCCGGAGGTTCTCGATCTTCCGGAGTCCATCCTCAGGATCATTCCGCCGCGTCCGTTTGGCTACGGCCCGCACCGCGAACTCTTCCGAGGGCGCACTGATCCGGCCCTGGATCCTCTGGGGGCGGCCGCGACCGCTTCCGAGATGGTGGTCTCCGGGCTCCTGCGGCCTGAGCGCGCCGCCCGTCTGGTGGACTTCCACCGCCGCGACCCCGCTCAGCCGGGTCTCGAGATGGTTCTGCGTAGGATCGTCGAAACGACCTTCGAAGCGCCGCCTCCAACCGAGGAAAGGCTGGTCGAAATCCGCCGCGTTGTCCAGACCGTCACTGTGGATGGACTGATCGGTCTCTCGGCCGACTCGCATACCACTCCCGAGGTGCGATCCCGGGTCGATGCCCTGTTGGCGAGATTGCTCGAGAGACTCAAGGACGGTAACGGAAATGACTGGGCCGAGACGGCGCACCGCGCCGCCCTGGCAGAAGGCATAGAGCGCTACTTCGAGAGGGATATCCCAGCCAACGCTCCGCCACGCCCGGCGACCGAGCCGCCCCCGGGAGATCCAATCGGCTGATAGATCGACATCCCGCGGCGAATCGTAACCCGCAAGGCCTCGAAGCCAACGAAACCCCGCCTCATCGGGGGATACGACTTCAGTGGGCCAGGCAGGCCCAGGGTTCCGTGGGGTCGTTTGGCGATCACCCAGGAAAGCACTGGTTGGAGGAGGGGATCGAATGCGAAGGGACGAAGCGACGGAGTGCAGGGATCCATTCGACTCGGCCGCAGGCCTCGCTCAGGACAAGCCTGTGGGCGAGAGCGGGTAGGCCCAAGCCCCGGGCGGGTAAGCGGATCGAGCATCCAGTATCGAGCATCGGGAGGTGGGAATTGAGAATCAAGAATTGAGAACTGAGGTTTAAGACCTTATGTTGTTCGAGTGGGTAGAGCTCACCTCTTCGAGTTGCACGAGCTGGAGTGGTTTCCTGCCACTTGGCGGGACCTGCTGACCGATTTCCTCTCTTTTTATGCCGGTGTCTTCAAACCCTATGTGCCTGCTGCGCCGCTGCTCGCCGGTGCCGTCGAAAGCGCGGGTGCGCAGAAGATCGTCGACCTCTGCTCGGGAGCCGGCCGACCGATTCTCTCCCTCCGGCCGACCCTGAGACGCCACGGCCTCACCGATCTCGAGGTGACTCTCACCGACAAGTATCCAAACCTCGACTCGAGGCGGGCTGTCTCCCAGGGGGTCGGTGACGGCGTGACGTACCTCGACACGCCGGTCGATGCAGCAGATGTACCGCGGGATCTGGGAGGATTCCGAACTCTGTTCACCTCGTTTCACCACTTCCGTCCCGACGAAGCGAGAGAGATCCTTGCCGATGCCGTGGCAAAGAACGAGGGCATCGGGGTCTTCGAGTACACCGAACGCAACTGGCTGATCTGGGCCCTCCCGACACTGCTGATCCCGCTTTTTGTGTGGCTGTGCACCCCTTTCGTGCGCCCGTTTCGGTGGAATCGCCTGGTGTGGACATATCTCTTGCCGGTCGTACCGATCGTCGCCCTGTGGGATGGATTCGTCTCCAACCTCCGAACGTACTCCGTCGACGAACTCGGGCGCCTCGTGCAGGATCTCGACGACTCTCGCTACGGATGGCGCATCGGTCAGCTTCGATCGATAGGTCTGAGCAATATTACCTACGCGATCGGGTCGCCTCGATTGCGGTAACTGGGCTCAACGGCGGGCGCCAAATCCAGTGACAGCGGCAGTGGCTGAGATCAGTGGCACGGACAGCATCAGGGTCAGCGACCGCTTCAGCGGCAGCAAGCAGAGTCGGAGATCAGGATCGGCAACAGGCTCTGCTCCGGCGTCAGATTCAGCGCCGGTCACGGCACGGCCGGTTGGCGTTGCCTCTGATACTGGCGCCTTCGCCGCCATTCCGTAGATTCCTCCAAGGACGCGTGGTGTCCTTGTTCGGAATGACAAACTAGCGAAAACGCACCCAGGCAATCGACGCTCTATCCACAGGGTCTCCCAAGGTGCAGCGGGCGTGGCGCTGATTGCCGTCGCTGATCCTGCCCCTTGCCATGCGATGGCACGACGATGGCCTGACAGGTACGGGTATAGAATGTCCGCCGTGATGCCGGAACAACTCGACCCTTTGGGTGACGAGACTTGCGCCAACTGCGGTGCCGCGCTGAGCGGGCCGTTCTGCTCGTCGTGTGGTCAGCGGCAGGTCGATCTCGACCGACCGTTGCACGAGCTCGTGGGTGAGGTCATGGAGTCTTTCCTCTCCTTCGACACCCGGATCTTCAGGACGCTGTGGCCACTGATTTCACGGCCGGGCTGGTTGACGGTGGAGTTCCTGGCCGGGCGGCGCGTCCGCTACATCCACCCGTTCAAGCTCTACTTCGCCTTCAGCGTGCTGCTCTTCGTGGCGTTGGCATTCACTGGTTACCTCGCAGTCCGGGTCAGCTCCACCGGTGACCCGGCAGGGGCCGCAATTCAGGTCGATACCTCGAGTGAGGAGCAAGGGGGTGACGAAGACTCGGCAGTCGTTGACGGCGAACCATCATTCGCCGCGAAGTTGTTCAGGCCGGTGGCGGAGCTCGCGGAGAACGACCCGGAACTCCTCAACCGACTGTTCACTGACCGGCTCGCCAAGTCGATCATTCTTCTGGTGCCGATCTTTGCCGCCCTCCTCCGGGGGCTGTTTTTCCGCCGCCGTTACATCGACCCTCTCGTGTTTTTACTCCACCTCCACAGCTTTGCCTTCCTGGCGATCCTGGTTGGACTGTTGTTCGATTCGTCGATCGATGCAGCGCAGGGCCAGGGTCCGGGAAATGCGGTGGCAACCGCTGTCATCGCTATCTACAGCTTTTTCGCTCTGCGCCGGGTCTATCTGCAGGGCCGGGTTCTGACCGTGCTCAAGATGGTGGCACTCCTCGTCGGGTATCTGTCGGCGTTGATCGTGACCATGGCTCTTACTCTCGTTGTGACCGCAATGGCCGTGTGATCTTCGATCAGGCGGGTCGCGCTGCCTGCACGCAGCTGACGCCGTCACCTCGGCGGGCCGGCGCAAAACAGCCGAGGCACGAAATACAGGCTGCCCGTTTCCGATCTCCGCGGAGCCAACGGGCAGGCAGACCCGGCTCGCGAATCAGCGGGCGACACATCGAGAAATAGTCCACGGTGCCCCTTTCGAGGATTCCCTCGATGACCTCCGGCGAGCGAATCCCGCCGACCAGCATCAGTGGGACCCCAGGCGCGGCCTCGCGAATCCTTTCCGCCTGCGGCAGGAAGTAGGCCTCGTCTTCGGGCGCTTTGATGTCGGGCCGCGCGGCGCCGATCTTTGTCGAGCCCGGCTTTCCTCCCGAGACCTCGATGGCGTCGATACCCTCTGCGGCGAGCGCCGATGCGAGGTAGCACGAGTCCTCTTCGGTGGTCGAACCCGGGACAAAGTCGCTCGCGCTGATTTTGATCATCACCGGAAAACCCGGACCGACCGCGGAGCGGACCGCGCGGTAGACTTCGAGACAAAACCGTGAGCGGTTGGCCAGGCTGCCGCCGAGATCGGCGGTGCGCCGGTTGCGAAGGGCGGAAAGGAATTGGGCCAGCAGATAGCCGTGGGCGCCGTGGAGCTGGACACCGTCAAATCCGGCCGTCTTGAGGCGCGTTGCCGCTGCGGCAAAGTCCGAGATGATCTGGCGGATCTCTTCGGTCGAGAGCTCCCGCGGGGTCATCGAGTAGCCCTCGCTGTCGACAGCACTCGGCGCCACCGGTTGGTGTCCGCCGTTGAGCCGGC
>CBDTWX010000141.1:0-11660 GCA_965364305.1 uncultured Thermoanaerobaculia bacterium | reverse complement strand
GCCTGGATCGACGGCGCCCTCGAACGCGTCACGCCCGAAGGTCCCGCCGGCACCCACACCTATCAGATCTCGGAGGATGCCCGCTGGGCCATCCACGGCTTCTCGTCGCGGGAGCAGGCGCCGCGTACGGACGTCGTATCGCTGCCCGATCACGCCGTGCGGCGGACGCTCGAGGACAACGCCGAGGTGCAGGCGCTCTTCGACGCGGTGGCCAAGCAGCCCATCGAGAGTTTTCGCGTCGACATCGGCGAGGGCGTCGAGGTCGACGGATGGATGATCAAACCACCCGATTTCGATCCCAACCAGATCTACCCGCTGCTGATCTATGTCTACGGCGAGCCGGCCGGTCAGACCGTCCAGAACCGCTGGGGGAGGGGCCGGATGTGGCATTTCCTGCTCGCCCAACGCGGCTATCTGGTGGCGAGCCTCGACAACCGCGGCACCCCGGCACCGCGCGGCCGGGGGTGGCGCAAATCGGTCTATCGCCAGATCGGCATCCTTGCCTCCGCGGACCAGGCAGCCGGAGTCAGGGCGATGCTCGATGCGTTCCCCTTCATCGACCCCGGGCGGATCGGCTCGTGGGGATGGAGCGGCGGAGGCACCATGACCCTGAACGCCCTCTTCCGCTATCCCGAGATCTACTCGGTGGGCATCGCCGTCGCCTCGGTTCCCGACCAGAAACTCTACGACACCGTCTACCAGGAGCGCTACATGGGGCTGCCGGAGGGAAATGAGGAGGGCTATATCGAAGGTTCGCCCATCACCCACGCCGGCAGGCTCGAAGGCGATCTGCTGCTCATCCACGGCACCGGAGACGACAACGTCCACTACCAGGGATTCGAGCGTTTGGTCAACGAGCTCATCGCCCAAGGCAAAACATTCGACATGATGGCCTACCCCAACCGTAGCCACGGCATCTCCGAGGGAGAGGGCACCACCATGCATCTCTACCGGCTGATGACATCCTATCTGGAGGAACACCTCGAACCGGGCCCGCATCCGGCGGAGGCCAGCAGGGCCCCGCAAGCGACCTCATTCCTCGGACGGCCACTCTATCCGCCGCAGCCGGCTGTCGAGACATTGGAAAAGTACCGGGCAGCGAAGAGTCGTTGGCAAGCGACGCCCGAAGACGCCGACGCCATCATCTGGTACGGTCGCCGCGCCGCCTATCTGGGACGCTACGATGAGGCGATTCGGATGTACTCGAAAGGCATCGAGCTCCACCCGGACGACGCCCGCCTCTACCGCCACCGGGGCCACCGCTATATCTCCACCCGGCAGCTCGAGAATGCGATCGCCGATTTCGAGCACGCCGCGTGGCTGATCGAGGGCAGCGAGGACGAGGTGGAGCCGGACGGCATGCCCAACGCCCTCGGCATTCCCGTCTCGACCCTTCACTCCAACATCTGGTACCACCTGGGACTCGCCTACTACCTCAGCGGCGACTACGAGAGGGCCGAGACGGCCTACGCCCAGCGCGCCGCATCCTCGCCCAACAACGACGCGCTGGTCTCCACCGCCCACTGGCGCTACATGACCCTGCGCCGGCTCGGCCGTGACGACGAGGCGTGTGCTTTGCTCGTGGGCATCACTCCCGACATGGAGATCATCGAGAACTCGGCCTATCACCAGCTGTGCCTGCTCTACAAGGGCGTGCTGGACGAGTCAGATCTGGTCGAGGAAGAATCGTCGTCCTCCAACGCGGCCGCCGCGTACGGCGTGGCCAACTGGCACCTGGCCAACGGCGACGTCGAGGGCGGCACTCGGATGCTCGAGAAGATCGTGGCCGGGAAAGGCTGGGCCGCTTTCGGCTACATCGCCGCCGAGGCGGATCTCGCGCGGATGAGGGAGTGAAATCACGTCTCCCCGCCCGTCTCCGTCTCCTTCCCCGTGCTCGTGCTCGTAGCCGCGATCGATGGGAAAAATGCCGGATGTCTGCGAAGGGGCAGCGACAGCAATCCGTGACAGGATGCAGCGGCAGTCGCCAGTTACAGTTTTCAGCGACAGGTGACAGCGCCAGCCAACAGGGACCGTGATCAGCGGTGGTGGCCAGCGCCAGTGGCCAGCGGGAACCGCGACATGGTCAGCGGACGGTCTTTGCCCTGAGACGATGTTTCAGCTTATGATTCTCGGCACGCCTCGCGGCAACGTTGAAGGGGGTCACGGAGTGCTCGTCGAAATCGGGAACCGTTGCGCGGAACAGTTCAGACGGTGGATACCCGACCCCTTTGTCTTCGCCCTGCTGCTCACCCTCCTCACCGCCTTGATGGCCGTGCTGTGGGTCGGGTCGAGCCCGGCCGAGGTCCTCACCGGTTGGTACGAAGGATTCTGGATGCTGCTCGAGTTCGGCATGCAGATGGTGCTCATCGTCTCCACCGGCTACGCCATCGCTCTGTCCCCTCTGGTGGCTCGGCTGATCGACCGATTGGCGTTGAAGATCAAGCGGCCACGGTCAGTCTATCTGTCGGTTCTGGTTGCGGGTTCTCTCTTGGATCTCGTCAGCTGGGGGTGGGTGGTGCTGGCGGCCGTCCTTGGCCGCGAGCTGGCACTTCGGGTGCGCGGCGTGCACTATCCATTCCTGATCGCGTGCGTCTTCTTCTCGAGCGGGTCGTGGGTGACAGGGCTTTCGAGCTCGATCCCGCTGCTGCTCAACACCCCCGGGAACTTCCTCATCGAGGCCGGCCTCCTGACGACAACCATCCCGGTGACCGAGACTCTGGGGAGCCCGCTCAACCTGGTGGTCATGGCCGTCTACGTGGTCGTCGGCCCATTCGTCATGTGGTTTCTGCGACCCCGGGAAAAGATCGTCGATCTCGAGGACCTCCGCACCGGTTCGGGGGCCGCAATGAAGGCAACCGTGGTCGAGGAGGCCGAGGACCTGAGGGCATCGGAACCGACCGTCTCTGACAGTCTCAACCACAGCGCCATCATGCAGTCGATCATTGTTGCCATGGGTGCGGTTTACATCGTGCTCCACTTCGCGCGCCGCGGCTTCGACCTCAACCTCAACATCATGATCTTCATCTTCCTGATGCTCGGCCTGTTGCTCCACCGGACGCCGATCCGATACGTCGTGGCCATGGGCCGAGCTTGCTCGAACATTTCGGGAATCGTCTTTCAATACCCCTTCTACGCCGGGATCATGGGCATCATGATGGCTACCGGTCTCGGCAAGGCGATCGCCGTCTGGATGGCGTCCCTGGTGACTCTGAAGACCTTGCCCGTCGCCGCGTTCGTGCTCGGCGGCGTGGTCAACTTCTCCATCCCATCCGCGGGAGGCGAGTGGGCGGTGATCGGGCCACCCCTGGTCGAAGCGGTGCGTGAGCTGGTCGGCCCGGTCGGGACGGGCGAGCTCAATAGCCACGTCGCTCGGGTCGCGATGGCTGTGGCCTACGGTGAGTCGTTGACCAACCTGCTGCAGCCCTTTTACCTGCTGATCATCTTGCCGGTGATGGGCGTTGGCCTCCGCGTCCAGGCACGCGACGTCGTGGGGTACTTTTTCGTGCCGTTTCTGGTGCTCTTCACCATCATCGGGCTGCTGGTCCTGTTCATACCGATGTAGTGGGAGCCGAACGTACGAACTACAACCTGGCGTCGTCATCGGCTAGGATATGTGATCGATCGCCCGGGGCCGCTGCCGGCAGCCCGTCGCGGGGCGGCGGAAAAGGATCGAAATATGGGTGTTGGCGTCGTGGACATTGCGGTGTTCGTCATCTTCGTGGCTGCGGTGATTGCGATCGGCCTCTGGCAGAGCCGGGGAGAAGAGACCAGGGGAGAGCACGGTGCCCAAGATTATTTCCTCGCCGGACGCGGCCTGACGTGGTGGCTGGTGGGTTTTTCGCTCATCGCCGCCAACATCTCGACCGAGCAGTTCGTCGGGATGAGCGGCAAGGCCGCCGACTGGCTGGGCATGGCGATCGCGAGCTACGAATGGATGGCCGCCATCACCCTCGTCGTCGTCGCGTTCCTCTTCGTACCGACCTTTTTGAAGAGCGGTATCTACACCATTCCCGAGTTCCTCGAGTATCGCTACAACCCCTTCGCGCGAACGGTGATGGCGATCTCAACCCTGGTCATTCTGGTAGGGGTGCCGACGGCCTCGGTCATCTACTCCGGCGCCAAGGTCATTACCGTCAACTTCCAGGGTCAGGTTCTGTTCGGGCTCGATCTGGGCAGCATCACCGTCGGTTGCTGGATCATCGGCTGCCTGGCGGCGGTCTATGTCTTTGCGGGCGGGCTCAAGGCCTGCGCATGGGCGGATCTCATCCAGGGCACGGCGCTCATCTTCGGCGGTGCGATCATCGCCTATCTCGCGATGAAGCTCTTGGGCAACGCCGATCCCGCGGCCCTCGCGGCAACCGCAACCACGTCGATCGATCCAACGCAGCTGGCGGACGCTGGAGCCGTTGAACGACTCCAGCTCTTGAATGCAGGCGACTGGCAAGCGGGCAAGCTCCACATGATCCGCCCGGCCAGCGACCCCGAGGTCCCGTGGACCGCGCTGGTGGTCGGTCTGTGGATACCCAATTTCTTCTACTGGGGTCTCAACCAGTACATCACGCAGCGGACCCTCGGTTCCAAGACCCTCGCCGAGGGCCAACGCGGTGTCGTCTTTGCAGCCTTTCTCAAACTCTTGATTCCATTTGTGGTGGTCATCCCCGGCATCCTCGCCTTCAACCTCTTCACCTCCGATCTGGAGACCGCCGCGGTCGTCAAAAATGCCAAGGCGATGGCCACCTTTGCACCCGAGCTCTATGGGGATCTCTCCGACGAGGTCAAACCCGACCCCAACGAGCCCCTGTTCGTCAACGACATCAAGGCCATTAACAAGAGGCTCGAGGCCGCCAAGACCGAACCGCCGCACACTGCAACCGTCTTCCGTTTCAGCGAGGTCTTTGCTACCTCTCATCCGGCCGACGCCATGCGCATCCTCACGCACAACGCCGAGAAACTGGGTGTTGATGCACCGGGCACGGTCGACTGGGAGGAAATTCTCGTCACCAACACCTCCATCCTCGCGCAGGCCAGTGGAGGGGTCCACGAGCTCGTGCTGCGCGACTACGACGCGGCCTTTCCGGTCCTCATCAAGAACCTCTTGCCCGCCGGTTTCGGGCTCAAGGGCTTCGTGCTGGCGGCCATTTTCGGCGCCGTGGTCAGCTCGCTGGCATCGATGCTGAACTCGTCGTCGACCATCTTCGCGATGGACATCTACCGCAAGATCAAAAAGGAACCGTCACAGTTCGAGCTCGTGTCAGTGGGCAGGATCTGTGTGGTCGCCTTCGTCTTTATCGCGATGCTGATCGCGCCGCGTCTCGACAACCCGAAGTTCGGCGGCATTTTCACCTTCATCCAGGAGTTCCAGGGTTTCATCAGCCCGGGTATTCTGGCGATCTTTCTGTTCGGCGTCCTCGTCCACCGCGCACCGCGGGCCTGCGGCACCGTGGGTCTGGTCATCAACCCGCTTCTCTATGGCGGACTCAAGTACTTTGCACCCGGCATCGCCTTCCTCAATCGGATGGCCATCTGTTTCGCCGTCATCCTCGCCGTTCTGGCGATCATGACCCTGCTCAAGCCGCTGCCTCAGCCGGTCACCCTGCCGGTCAACGAGAGCATGGATATGCGAACCGATCGGCGGACCAAGATCTTCGGAATCGTCGTCGTCTTGCTGACCCTGAGTCTCTACGCCATCTTCTGGTAGCTCTGAAAGGCAAGACGATGACCGGCACCGGCCACGACGAAGCTGCAATCCGGGAGCTCGAGCGGCTCGCCGCCGAGTCCGAGCTGGATCTGAAAGGTGCGACGATTCGACGGTCGTCCTCGCGTTTCTGCCTCGGCGTGGAGCACGGCGACTACAACGGCACGGAGCTCTTCGGTGTCGGCACCGACCGGTTTATCTGGCTCGCGTACAAGCCCAACGACGTCGGCCAGCTACGTCTTGTGAGCTGGAACTTTCCGGATGAAGGCGTAATTTCATTCGAATCCGGCCGGGTTCCTTCTCCGAAGAGCGCCGAGATCGCCGACACCTGGGGACGCTTTCCGTTCGGCGTCGATCACGTCCTCAGGCGAGAGGGGTTCGATCTCTCACGCGGCGTTGACGTCGTGATCTACGGCAACATCCCGGGGGGCGGCATGTCGCGGTCGGCATCGCTCACCCTGAACCTGATCCTCTCGTTGACCGAAGCCAACGGCATCGAAATCGACGAACCGATGCGGGTTGCGATCCTTGCCCAGGCGGTCGAGAACGACTACATCGGATCTCCGTGCGGTGTGCTCGATCAGATCATGATTCTCTTTGCCCGGGAGGGCATGGGGACCCACTACCGGCCGAACGACTCCTCCATCGACTATGTGCCTCTCGGCTACAACGCGATCGATTTTCGACTCGCCAGCTTGGATACAGGTACGGTCCGACGAGGTCTGGAAAAATCCACCTACCGTCTCCGTCGCGCCGAGTGTGAGGAGTTCGTCGCGCTGCTGGGCGCCGAGTTTCGCATCTCGTGTCTCGCTGACGTGCGCGACCCGAAGACCTACGATCGGATCCTCGAGCGCTACCGGAGCTCCCACCCCGATCACTGCGATCGCCTGAGCTATATCTTCCAAGCCCAGCGGCGCTTTCGCACCATGCTCGAGGCGTGGAAAGCCGGGGACGTGGCAACCGTCGGTCGGCTGTTCCGCGAGGATGGAATCGGCTTGAGGGATCAGTACCGAATCTCAGGACCCGAGCTCGAGACGATGTGCGATATCGCCCGTTCGGTACCCGGGGTTCTCGGGGAGCGGATGCTGGGCGGCGGGGACAAGGGAGCCGCCGGCGCCCTGGTGCGGGCAGACAGCGTGAGCGCCCTCGAGGATGCGGTCCGCACGGGCTACCCCAGGAGTCATCCCGACTATGCGGACGATTTCGCGGTCCACGTGTGCAGGGTCGTCGATGGCATCACCGTCCTCGATCAACCACTGTAAAGGGATCTCTGTGAGTACGAACCCTCGTCACAGGAAGATCCCACCCGCGAAAGGCCCGTTCCCGACCCAATGATCTCTCCGGACGAGCTGGCAGCCATTGACGGCGGGCTGCAGCTGTTTCTGGGGTTGAATGGCTGACCGATCGGCAGCGGTCTCGACTTCCCCGACAGAGATCAGTCGTCTCCGGTCTTTGGTTGTTCATCAGGAAGGATCTCGCCGGTCATGGGATCGACGTGGAGCTCGCGTTCCTCGCCGTCCACGACATGGTCGACCTCCCACACACCATCTTCGAACTCCACGTCGATGATCTGCGTGTAGCCAACGTCCTCGAGCTGTTTGACGATCTCGGACAGCGGCAACGCATCGTGGGGTGGGACCTCGAGCTCTATATCTCCCCCATCTTCAAAGCCCTCGACAAAGATCGCCTCTCCACGATTGCCGTCGGTCGTGACAGATTGTTCACCTTCCGGAGCCTGTCCCGAACACCCCAAGATCATCGCCACACACACAACAAACACCACATTTTTCATCGAAATCCTCCGACTCTTTCATTCAATCATCGACTCGATCCGGGGTCGTGAACTTTCACCCGAGAAAAGCCTCAACAGATGGGGTTGAAGGTGAAGTCGTGATAAAAACCGGCGGTCGCGATGCGGTCACCTTTTTTGTTTCGCTTTTTTCGCTTCTTCCTTGGCGAGCCTCTTCTGTTCCTTTTCGTACTGCTTGTACTCCTTCTTCGCTTGCTTCAGCTCTTCTTTCGTCATGACATGCAACGGAATCGCCATCGCGCTGCTGGCCAACTTGACGTGCAGAACGTAGCGACCGTATTTGATGCCATCCGGAACAAAAAAGAAGAGCCTGCCGCGGCATGCCGCGTCGGGGGTGATGCCAAACTGATCGAAGGGAAGCTCGGAGCGGGCGGGATCGGCAAAAAACCCGATCCAGCACGCCACCTGGGCCTGCACGGGAAAATAGCTGACGGGCTCGCGCTGGATGTCCGCCCGTGCGTTGAGCGCCCGCAGGGCCGCCGTGTCTTTGTTGGCGTCCGCCTGGGTGGCGAGGGGAATCTTGGTTCCGTCCGGCGTTTCGAGCACGAACGCCTCCCGTACGATGTTCTGGTTGTGACCGGGCAACACGGTCATACCCACCTCGAGGAGCATCCAATTTTTGCCGAGTGATTCATTGGCGGTGCGGTATCCAACGTTGACCACCGCCTCCTCGTTGATCATCTGGCGTACGTACTCTCCGCGCGGTATCAGGAATGTCTTTTGTTGCTCTGCGTCGTCCTGAGCTCCGGCGGGATAAGCCGGGATGATCAAGGCTGCGGTCACGGTGGAAAAAAGTACGAGCGAGAAATATCGCCTTCGCAGTCCACCGTTCATGATCGTCTCCTCTTCGAACCAAGTTGATTCAGTGCCCAAGAAAGACTAGCAGACACCGGAAAGATCGTCTTCCCCCGCAACCGAAATCTGTCTCCATCTCATTCTGACAGCTACCGCAGATGGGGAAGCCCCAGTGCCGAAGGAGTTGTGGCACAGCCTCCCCTCGCAGTGCAGCGAAGCTCGCTCGGCAGAGCCTTGCCGACCTCGTAAGAAGCATCAATGGTCTCATCCAACGGGATCGAGTTGGCATACCCGCCGAGGATGAGATCGGCGCAGGTGAAGGCGCTCGATGCCGCCACAGCGTTGCGAGTGTGGCACGGAATTTCGCAGGCGCCGGCCACCGGATCGCACGGCGAACCCATGGTGTTCTGCAGCGAGATCGCCGCGGCATCGCAAGCTTGCAGGGCCGTACCACCCGCAGCCTCCACCACCGCCGCCGCCGCCATGGCGCCCGAAACCCCGATCTCGACCTGGCAGCCGGCCAACTCAGCTGCGAAGGTGGCCCGTCGAGCGACAATCAGACCGACCGCCGATGCCGCAAAGAGGGCCAGCGCCACCTGTTCCCGTGACAGATCGAGCTCCTCGACAAGGCTCACCACCACCCCGGGAAGGGTCCCGGCCGAACCGCCGGTTGGTGCGGCACAGATCACGCCGCGGCTGTTGCAGCAATGCATCACCGCCATAGCGCGAGCCGCGGCGCGAGTGTGAATCCCGCCGATCGCGACCTTGCCCCCTCGCTCGGCTTCTACGACCTGCGATGCGGTCGGGCGGAGGAGCAGCATATCAACCAGTTCGTCATCGAAACCCGCGGCAATTGATCGCTCCATGACGTCGTGACGGCGCAGCATCTCCTCCATGACCTCGGTCTCCGACATGCCGAGCAGCTCCGCTTCATAGGCGCGCGCGAGGCCGCCCAACGAGAGCCCGCGCTCCCTCGCAGTTGCCGCCATGTGCTCCGCGTCGGCAAAGATCGTTCCGCCCTTGCGAACGAAGAAGACCGGGGACACCGACCAGACATCGGAGACACCAGGGTTCTCCCGAAGATCCGCCTCCGCATCCGCATCCAGCGGCGCCTCGACCTCGGCGGTCAGCAGGGCCGATGAACCCACAACCTGCCGGCTCGTTGCAGCCGACGACCCGACATCGCCGATTGTCGTCTCCGCATCGAGCTCGACCATCACCTGGTGCGATCTGCCGTCGAGGTCCAAGGGCCAGTCCTGCAGGCGAACAATGCGTACATTACCGCCACCAACCGCCTCGGCGACCACGCGGAGCTGACGACTCCCCGTCGATTCGACCTCGACCAGCATCCCGTTGGGATGATCGGTGTGTTCGAGGGGCTCGATGTCGAAGTCGACCGACACGCCCTCGGACCGAGCGAGGTCGAGCGCCTCGAAGAACCGTTCGTCGAGCATCGACCACCCCATGAGGCCGGTGGTGAACGCGAGATCGACTCCAAGTGGATGGTAGGTGGGAGCCATCGATCCCTCTGGGTCGAAGGCCACCCGGATGGACGTCGGTTTTTCGGCCAGAAGATCCCGTACCATCCGTCCAATACGGTACGCGCCGGCCGTGTGCGAGCTCGACGGCCCCCGCATGACGGGGCCCAGTACATCGTTGAAGACGCTGATGAATCTCATGGGCTGACCTCCGAGAGATCTCAAGGATCTCACGAAAACCCATGGCATCGAACTCATTCTCCGCCGGGCTCGTTTATGGTAGTGACAGAGCGATACACCAGCCGTCGGAGGTTCGGCCATGCCCAGGTCAGGAAGCGGATGCGGTAGGACCCTGAAGATCGGGTGTCTGGGATGTTTCGGTCTCCTCTTCCTCGTGATCGTGATCTCGGCAATCGTATTTGGCGTCGCGTCGTTTCAGGCAAGCAACGCCGAAATCGAGAAGCAGGAGCTGACCCAAACCCTGGAGTATTCAGAAACCCCCCTCATCGAGGACGCACCGCTCGAGGTTCCGACCGAGTTCGTCACCCCCCACCCAGCCGGGAGAATCATTCTCGATCTCCGCAACACCACATTCGACATCAAACCAGCCCGATCCGGCGAGCCCCTGACGGTGAAGGCAGAGTTCGACGCCTCGTCCTACGGT
Organism: uncultured Thermoanaerobaculia bacterium; assembly: GCA_965364305.1. Lineage (GTDB taxonomy): Bacteria > Acidobacteriota > Thermoanaerobaculia > Thermoanaerobaculales > Sulfomarinibacteraceae > Sulfomarinibacter. Next base: position 1,218 of record CBDTWX010000141.1, on the reverse strand, counting down.
TTGACCGAGGCTTTTGACGAAGGAACGGCGGAAGACGGATGGACCTACGAGGTCAGCTTCCGACGCACCTCGGGCTCGTACCTCATGACCGTCCTCAAAGAGGCCATCGGCGGCAACAAACCGCGGGTGGTGGTGTCGCTCCCGCGCGGCATTCCGTACGATCTCGATCTTTCGGTGATGCAGGGCGGCGCCGAGGTCGAGCTGGGCGGGCTGTGGCTGACCACCGCCGATCTTCGCTTTCTCCAGGGTGGTGGCTCAGTCGAGATATCTGAGCCTCTGCAGGCACCGGTCGACTCAATGAACATCGAATTCACACAGGGCGGTGGCGCCGTCGAGGGTGTCGCCAACGCCAGCCCGAGTCGGCTGGAGGTCGGTTTCAGCATGGGTGGAGGGTTCCTCGATCTGCGGGGTCCGTGGTTGCGGGACGCCGAGATCGACATCAATCAGAGCATGGGTGGAGTCACCGTTCAACTGCCACGAGGGGTGATCATCCGCGGGCTGACTCGGCCGGGGGTAGATGTCCCGCAACCGGAAGAAGCCGACCTGCCGGTGCTCCGTTTCTCGACCTCGAGCCACTACGGGGAGCTCGAGTTCATCAGGTAGATGAGGACTCGGCGTACTCCATGCCGAGCATGAGGACGAAATCGGCGACCTGCTTGGTCCAGATAATGTGGACCTTTCGATCACCATCGGCCCCGCCTTTAAGCAGAAAATCATCCTTCGGATTGAGGACCTCTTTGCCCACGTACATCGCGCCGATGCCTGTCCCGCTCGTATCTCGCAGGGTGATTGGATAGGACTTCTCCTGCCCTGAGTCGCCGGAGGTCACCAGCTTCAGGGTCTGGAAATCCGGCCTTCGGTCCTGATCGCGCCGTTCATTGTTCATGGGACTCTCCCTCATTTCGAAGTTCACAGATCGGGGCTCAACAGCCCGCCAAACGAGAGAACCACAGCCCAGGCGGAGGGTCGTGCATCACACCCTCCGCCTGACCGACGGATTGGATTATCCATGGGCACATTGTAGCTCGTACCGGTTCAGTTTGGAATCAGGATCGCACTCGCGAGTCCTCGGGAAACACGAAGGGAATCACAGCGAAACTGCCGTAGAGAGACCGCAATCAACATCAGCGACAGGAGACAGCGGCAGCGACCAGCGGCAGACTGCAGCGTCATCAATCAGTGACGGGAGGCAGCGGCAAAGAACAGCGGCAGGGCCAG
>CBDTWX010000140.1:0-11717 GCA_965364305.1 uncultured Thermoanaerobaculia bacterium | reverse complement strand
CAGCGCCGGCGGCAGCCACATGGGCCAGGGAGGCAGCTTTGACCCGTGGGCGCCAACCTACAACCAGAAACCTGGGTGGACCTACGGCAGCGTCTACCGGCCGCAGGAGAGCGGCGCGGGCGGGATGCCAATCAACGAGCCTGGCGGCGGCGCCATTCGGATCGAGGCGGGGAACATCGATCTGGGCGCTGACGCGAAGATATCGGCGAACAGCGGCTCACGGCGTGGCGCCGGGGGTTCGGTGTGGATCACGGCCGATACCATGACCGGCCCGGGCACGATCGAGGCCATCGGCGGCAACCCGCAAGATGACGACGAGACCGGCGGCGGTGGCGCAATCGCAATCGAGTACAACGACTACGATCTGATTTCTCAGCTGCAGGGTGACGATCTCAGGGGAATTCATCCTCGACTCAACGCATCGTCCAGCGACGCGCGCAGCACGGGCTTTGTGGGAGGCGCCGGCACGATCTATCTCCTTGATCGCGATGACCCGGAGTCGATCTTCGGCGATCTGGTGGTCAACAACGGCGAATGGAACTCGGTGTTGGCGACCGTGCTGCCGTCACTCGGCGGAGGTGAGGCGTTGAATGGCAGCTCTGGCTCTGTGCTGGTTGCGGACCGTGATGCAGCGAGCGCTGATCGGGCGCATGGGTTCTTTGTCGGCCACTGGGTTGAGGTTTCGGATACGAATGGCGGTTTCAAGGGAACGTGGCGGATCGCGGAGATCGACAACAACGGCGCCACCTCGATCATCACCTTCGAGGGGGCGGATCCGATGCCCGATGTCGCGGTCGGCGATCGCTGGCAAGGGATCTACCGCTTTGATTCACTCCTCGCTACCGGCCGCGCAAAGGTCCGGATCGACGATTTCGACGAGATCGGTACGATCACCGTCGATCCGGGCTCGGAGCTCCTCCTTGCCAACCGTGAGGGGCCTTCTGTTGAGGCAGCGCTGCTCACCCTTGACGCCCACGACGGAAGCTATTGGTTCTCCGGAGCTGCCGGCGCCATTACCGATCCTTCGGGTGTCGCATCGGCCGCGGTCGTCAACACGGTCACGACCGAGACGTGGCCGTTGGCCCTGGCGGCCGACGGTTCCTTCCCGGCAGTGGCGGTGGCGGGGGCGGTCGGAGATCTTCCCCGCGTCGACCCCACCGACACCCACGCCGGTGACCCGCGGAGCTCCGCGACCGATATCGGCGGCCTTCCCGCCAACGCGGCGGCGCCGGTCGTCGAGAGCGGCCTGGTGCAGTACACGATCGATGGCGCATCTGCAGTTCACGTTTCAGGAAGCGCCGGTGCGGTCGGTGACGGCAACCCACCCGTGCTGGTGACTGCGACCAACACGACAAGCACCGCTTCCTGGCAGACCACCGCGGCGCCAGACGGTTCATTTGACCTCGTCGTCGCCGGTGCCTGCGGGGATGGCTTCACGCTCACGGCAACGGACTCCCACCCCGCGCCGCTCGATTCGGCTGTCCTCCTCGCGGCGATGCCCGACCTCGTGACGCCGGTGATCGACGCGACCCGGATTGCAGCCGGTGTTCACGACCGGTCGTTCTGGGTCTCGGGCCAGGCGGGGGCGATCACGGACGAATGCGGCTTGAGCAGCGCCTACCTTGTGGATCCCGCGCAGCCGACGGTTCAGCTTCCGTTGACGGTGGCCGGCGATGGAGCGTTTGCCGAAACAGCGGTCGCGGCGCCTTCCGGGACGATCCTCGGTCTGACGGCGGTCGACGGAGGCGCCAACGAGACGACGGTGAGCCTCGACCCGCTTCCGGTGAACGACGGACCACCGGAGATCTATCCGGCGTATGTCTCGGGCACCACCGCGGGAGGCTCGTACGAGCTGCAGACGAACGGGGAGTGCCTCATCCAGAAGACCAACCCGTCGGGCTGCAATTACCCGATGATCTCATTCGACGGGGTTGAGGTCGGTTACATTGAAAATCGAACGACCCCTGGTTTCGGGCCGTACCCGGTTGTCGTGAACCCGGCACCTTGTAACTCATGCCTGGGCGCCGGCTACGAGTTCGACCCGGTGACGGTTGCAGGAGCGGTCGGCGACGAGATCTGGATCGTGGTCGAGGACGGCCACCCTGAGTGGCAGACCGCCGAGAGGTTGGTGTGGACACTGCCGGTGATTCCGGGCGCGCCGTCCGCCGTGCTCGACAGTGGCGACCTGGTGTTCTACGGCGGCGGATATCACCTGATGGCGGCTCCAGGCGCCGTCGCGGACCCGGATGGGCCGTTGACAGTCGAGACCACGATGTGGCGTCTGATTGCCGGCGAGTGGTCCGTGGTCTTCAACGATACGCGGTCGATCGCCTCGGGCGAGGCCTTCGATGTGGCGATCGTCGGTGGTGCAGAGGGTGACCTGGTGGTTGTCGCGGTAATCGACTCTGCCGGTCTCACGACCACGGTGCGCGTCGGGACGCTGCCGGCGCCGCAGGCGCTGACCGTCGCATTCGATCAATCCGGGTTCTCTTTCGCCGAGAGCGCAGGAGAGGTGCTCTTGGCCGTCAACCTGTCGGAGCCGTCGGCCGCGACGGTGACCGTGAGATATCGCACGATCGCGGGCAGCGCCGAGGACGACATCGACTTCCAGTACACCGACGGCCTCGTGTTCTTCAGCCCGGGGAACACGCAGGGCTTCCTGGAAGTCCTGATCCTCGACGATGCCGACCAGGAGGGTCCGGAGACCTTCCAGGTCGAGCTCTACGACCCGGTGGGCGTCGATCTCGGCGCGCCGGCCACGGCCGGGGTGACCATCAACGACGACGACGGTGGGGTCATCACCGTGGCCTACTCAGTGCGCGTCGGTGTCGGCAACATGCTGCCGGCGCCGATCGGGGTCGACATCTCGGGAGGGGTCGCGACCTTTGCCGGGGATCTCCCGGAGGGACCGGACCGTGGCGACAGGGTGGTGCTCGACATTCTCGAGCCGGTCTTCATTTCGCACTGTGCCGACGACCGCCACTGCACGGTGACCGACGCTCTCGGGCTGCCGCCGGCCGATGTGACCGGCGAGTTCGCGATTGCCGTCGAGCCCGCCTTCGGCTCTTTGGGACAAGGCGTGTTCGCAGCGGCCGGGTTCGACTACCTCGGGACAACCGATCTGGTTGCGGCCAATCGAAGCCTCGAGTTCGTCTGCTACGGCGGCTTGCCGGACACCGGTTTCGTGGAGCTCTATGACTGGGTGACCTCGCCCGAGAACGACATTCGAATCGTCGCGCCGACGGCCGCCGGGCTGCGCGGACCGAGCCAGCGCCACTCCGGAGTCTGGTCGGATCAGGCATACCGTCTCGAGGTCGACGGGAGCACCTGCATCTACATCGACATCGGGAACGTCAGGGTGGAGGGGCTGCAGCTCTATTGCTCGGGGTCTCCCGAAAACCCACTCTCCGGAATCTCTCTCTCCGTCTACGACAGCCTGGGCGATGTCGAGATCGCCGAAACCCTGATCCGCCTCGACGGCGCTGCGGCGACGGGCCCCAGAACGGGCATCTCCGTGAGCGGCGATGCGTCGGTCGAGGTGGCGGTGCGCAACTCGATGCTCTGGGACCACGGCGACGGCAGCTCCGCCAATCACGTCGGCATCCTGGTCGAGGATCCCAATGTCAGCCTCTATGCCGCCAACAACACTATCTGCGGCGGCGCACATGGGATTGTCAGCCAGGGCGACACGACAACGGTGATCAACAACCTGGTGCTGGACACGACCGACTGGAGCTTCTCGGGCCAGTTCTCGTTCATCTCGACGAGGAACCTCTCGAGCGACGGAGAGGCGCCCGACCCGCCGGACCACAACCAGGGGCCGCTGACGGTCATCAACCGAGGTTCCGGCGCGACGGTCGATCTCCACCTCGGGTGCGGGGTGATGGACCAGGATGTGACGATCACCCACGACTACGGCGCCGAGGACATCTCGCGCGTCTTCGACGACGACGCGTCGACTCTGGTCTGGGACACGATGGTCAACCCAGCCCGGGTGCGTCTCGAGTTTGCCGAGCAACGCATCATCACGGGCACCGCGATCGAGGTCAGCCATCACTGGTCGCACGACTGGATGGTCGCTGCGGCGGACTCGGTGGCCGATCTCGAAAGTCAGACCGGGAGCTATCGCGAGATCGTGACCTGGCGGACGGCCGAGAACTCCGAACGGGTCTGGGACGGCGTCGCCTTTGAGGACCCGGAAACGGCGTCGGTCTTCGAGCTGACGGTCCAACGCAACGACGGAGACGTCTATACCCATCTCAACGAGTGGTGGCTCGACGGGCTCAACCCGGCCTGTGGCGCCGCGGTGGACCTCTCGAGCGACCCGGACCACCCCTTTGCGATCGATGCCGACAGCGCTGGACGCACCGGGCCCTGGGACATTGGTGCCGACCACAGCCGCGATCTGACGGTCGGCTTCCCGTCATCGCCGCCGCCGCTCGAATGGTGGGAGGCGGAAGGCCACGCCCGGGTGCAGGTGATCCTCTCCGAGCCTGCTCCAGCCGAGGTCAGTGTGCGCTATCGCACCGAAAACAACTCGGCCGCTGCCGGCGAGGACTACGTCCTAACGGAGGGTGTCCTCAACTTTGCGCCAGGAGAGGTGTCAAAGATCATCTCCGTGCCGCTGATCGACGATGGAGTCGGCGACGACAACGAGTGGTTCGGCGTGCGGCTGACCGACGCTGCGGGCGCCCGGCTCGATGTCGACTGGTGGTGGGTCCACGTCGTCGAGGGCGACCCGCCGGTGCGGGTCCGGCTGGCCGAGACCCTGCTCGAAGCCCTGGAGAGCGATGAGGGGATCTTTATCCAGGTCGAGCTTTCGCGTGTCCACACCGAGGAGGTCTCCGTATCGTTGGACGCTTACGACGGCTCCGCCCACATCGGCCCGGACTTCCTGGACCCCTGGACGTCCGCTGCGATTCCGCCGGGTCAGGCCGCAACCGCCACCTGGTTCGGGCTGATCGATGACTTCGAGCCCGAACCGGTCGAGTACTTCACGATCAAGGCCGGTGGACCCTCCAACGCTTTTGTCGGGGTCCCGTGGGTTGGCTTCATCCGTATTGTCGACGGCGACGTGACAAAGGGGACGCCATGAGCAGGAAGGTCTTCGAGCGGCTGCGGATGGCGGGTCGGATGACGGTGACGACACGGGTCGAGCCCGAGACGGGGATGAAAGGTTTGGGATCAATGGGACTCAGACGGGCGTCGATCATGAGAATCCCGGTCAGTACCGTGCTCCCGAGGCTTCGCTGCTCGTTCGGTTGGCTCCTCGTCGCCGTGTTGCTGGCAGTGGCCGGCCCTGCCTTGTCCCAGGAGGTGACCCTGGAGGCGGTGGCGGACTCTTATCTGAAATCCGGGACCGCCAACAAGAACCAGGGCGACGAGCTGATCCTGAAGGTCCAGTCGAGCGGTTCGAATCGGACCCTCGTGGGCTTCGACCAGGCTGCCATCGAGTCCGCGGTAGGCCAGGCAACCCTGGTCGGGGCATCGCTCGAGCTCTGGGTCGAGAGTGCGAGCACCTGGGGCACGACGGGGCGGACCGTGGACGCCCACCGGCTCACCGCGGAATGGACCGAGCTTGGTGTCACCTGGAAATGCGCCGACGACACCGATCCGTCGAACTCTGCACCCGACTGCGCCGAGCAGTGGAACGGCGGCACCTTTGCGGCCGCAGCTTCCGGAACCGTCCTCCACACGAATGATCTTGCCGGCTGGGTGAGCTTCGACGTCACTGCGGATGTCGCCGCATTCCTCGGCGGCACACCGAATTTTGGCTGGTTGATCAAGAAGACCGCGGAGGGGCTGAGCGGTGGCGCCGTCTACACCTCGCGCGAGGGGATGGCGGGTCAGAATCCACGCCTGGTGCTTTCGCTCACCGGGTTCAACGATGTGGTGCCGCCTGAGCTCACCATCGAATCGCCGACAGGCACGGTGCTCAACGACCCGAGGCCGCCGATCCTTCTTGGATTCTCCGACGATGACTCCGGCGTCGACCCGGCCAGCCTGCTGGTGCTGATGGACGGCATCGACATCACTGCAGGGTGTTCCCTCACCGCCTCGGCTGCGACCTGTGAGTCGCCAACCCTCGCGGCGGGCAGCCACACCGTTGAAGCCAGCGTGAGCGACGTCGCCGGCAACGGCGCCACGGCGACTTCGACCTTCGATCTGGTGCTGGAGCACGTGGCGCAAACGATCAAGCTGGTGTCGGCCGCCGACACCTATCTACGGCAGGGCGTCCCGAACCAGAATCAGGGCGGCGAGACCATCCTGCGGGTTCGCTCAAGCGGCCGCAACCGGGCCCTCGTGGCGTTCGACCCGGTCCAGGTGGGCGCGGTCCTCGACAAAGGGAATCTGGTCTCAGCGACCATGGAGCTCTTCATCGAGCACAACGCGGACAACTGGGGCGACGGCCGCACCGTCGACGCTCATCGGCTGACCGAGGCGTGGAGCGAGCTCCGCTCGACGTGGAACTGTGCCGAGGACACCGAACCCGACGACTCCACGCCCGACTGCGAGATTCAGTGGGACGGCGGCAGCTTTCAATCCACCCCCACCGGCACTCTCATTCACGCAAACGGGCTGACGGGTTGGGTGCGATTCGATGTGACGGCCGACATCGAGGCATTTGTCGGCGGCGCGCCGCATTTCGGCTGGTTGATCAAGAAGACCGACGAGGGCGCCACCGGTCACGTCGACTACAGCTCACGGGAAGGCTCGTGCGAACACGCGCCGCGGCTGGAGCTGATCGTGCAGCCGATCGAGGCCGACATCGAGGCGCCCTCGGCCGACCTCGTCGTCCCATCGCGGCCCTCCGTGATCAACGATCCGGCCCCCGAGCTCGAGGTGATGTTCTTCGATTCGGGATCGGGGATCGACCCGACCTCGGTGCAGATCGACATCGACGGCGCCGATCTCGGCGCGAGCTGCACCATCTGCGAGTCCTCCGCGATCTGTCAGTCGCCGGAGCTGTCCGAGGGCAGCCACACCCTCGGAGTCCGGGCGGCCGACCACGCGGGCAACCTCCTTTCGGCCGACTTCACGATTCACCTCTATCTGAGCGATGGGATGCATCGTTCCACGCTCGACGCCTCGGCCGACACCTTTCTCCGCCAGGGTGTCCCCAACCAGCCGCAGGGCGCTGAAACCTTCCTCACGGTTCGGTCCTCCGGGAACAACCGGGCGCTGGTCGCCTTCGACAGGGCGACGGTGGAAGCGCTTCTGGGTGAAAGCGCCCAGGTACTCGCCGCGGCTCTGGAGCTTCACATCGAAGACAACGGCGACAACTGGGGGACGACGGGACGAACCGTCGACCTCCATCGCGTCATGGAGCCGTGGACCGAGGCAGGTGCAACCTGGAACTGTGCCGAGGACACCGACCCCGCGAACTCCCAGCCCGATTGTGTGAGCCAGTGGAACGGCGGCACCTATGCCTTGACGCCGGCCGACAGCGTCCGAATCTTCAAGCACCAGCTGGGCTGGTTCCAGCTCGACGTCACCGATGACCTCAACGCCATGCTGTCCGGCGGTGGGTTTCACGGCTGGCTGCTCCGCAAGACCGATGAGGGGGATCCGGGTCTCATCGATATCAGCTCGCGCGAAGGCCAATCCGGCAACGCCCCGCGGCTGATCCTCGTCTTCGCCGAGGGCGACACCGAGGCGCCGGTCATCTCCGATCTTCTTCCGGCGGACGGCAGCCTTCTCGGCGCCGCGACCGTCACGGTCACCGGCAACGTGAGCGCCGATGCCGCCCTCGTGACCGTGGGCGGTGTCGAGGCCACCCTCGATCCACCCCTGGGCGATCTCAGGGCCTTCAGCGCAGTCGTCGCGCTTGCCGAGGGCCCGAACACCGTGCTCATCGAGGCGACCGACGATGCCGGCAATCTCGGCCAGGCCGAGCTCAACCTCCTGGTCGACTCGCTTCCGCCCACGCTCGCGATCACCGCGCCGGCGGACGGCCTCGTGACCGCCAACCCGCAGCTCGCCGTTTCGGGAACGGTGGTCGACCCGCACCTGGCCGGCGTCACCGTCAACGGCGCTCCCGCGACCTTTGGCGGCGGCAGCTTTGCCGCGCAGGTCACCCTGGTCGAAGGTCCGAACTCGATCGTGGTGGCGGCGACCGACACCCTCGGCCACACCAGCGGAGCATCGATCACGGTGGTCCTCGACACGACGTCCCCGGTCCTCACGGTCTTCGAGTCCGGGACGGAGCTCGCCGACGGGCTCGTGATCGGCCGACCGGCCGTGATCACGGTCGTCGCCGATGACGCCACCGAGGTCGATCTGGTCGCCACGATCGACGGCCATCCCTACATGCTTGGTACGCCCTTCAGCGAAGGTGGGTCCCACACGTTCGAGGTCAACGCCACCGATGCTGCGGGCAACACCGCCGCCGCGTCGCGGAGCTTCACCATCGACAACGACCCGCCGCTCGTCGACGAGATCTCCCCACCCTCCGGCAGCGTCCACGATGGGCTCACCGTCGATATCGCCGGCCGCGTCAGTGATGACGCCGCCGAGGTGACGGTCGGCGGGGTCGCGGCGACCCTCGGCGCCGCCGCCGGCGGCTGGATCGGCTGGACGGCGCCCGGCGTCGCCCTCGACCAGGAGGGCTTCAACCTGTTGTCGCTGCGGGCGGTCGACGGCGCCGGCAACATCACGGAGCTCGAGCTGAGCTATGACCGCGATACCGGGGCGCCCCAGATCACCCTGACGGCGCCGGCCGAGGGGCTCATCACCCGCTTCCCGGCGCTGACCGTTGAAGGTGTCGCCTCCGACTCCCACCTCGACAGCGTGACCGTCAACGGCGTCGCGGTGACCGCCGGCGCCGACGGTTCGTTCAGCCACCCCATTACCCTCGTCGAGGGCGCCAACACCATCACCGTCACGGCGACCGATGTGGTCTTCCACGAAGCGACCGTGGGGCGAGCACCGATCCTCGACACGGCGCCGCCCAATCTGACAGTGACCAGCGGTGGCGCGCCGCTCGAGGACGGCTCGATCTCGAACCAGACCGTGACACCGGTGATCGAGGCGGCCGACGACACCGCGGTGACCCTCGAGATCACCCTCAACGGAGCGCCGTTCGTCTCCGGGACCCCGGTCACCGGCGAGGGCAGCTATGTGCTTGCTGTCTCCGCCGAGGACGCCGCCGGCAACACCGCTTCTCTCGAACGCTCGTTCAGCCTCGACCTGACGCCGCCGGTCATCAGCGGGCTGTCGCTCGAAGACGGCTCGGTGATCGCGGATCCTTCGCCACTGCTGACCGGCGCTTGCGACGATGCGGCTTCGGTCACGGTCGGCGGCCAACCTGCCGCCGTCACCGCCGGCACCTTCAGCTACGCCGGTCTGGTGCTCTCCGAAGGGGCGAACGCCATCACCGTCACCGCGGCCGACGAGGCGGGCAACGAGAGCACCGTCACGGTCGCCATCACCCTCGATGCCACCGGCCCGTCGCTGACGGTGAGCGCTCCGGCCGACGGCGCCCTGTTGGGCGAGACGTCGGTGACGGTGACCGGCACCGCCACCGACCCCCACCTCGAGAGCGTGACCGTGGACGGCCGAGACGCCGCGCTCGCAGGCTCGTCATTCCAGGCCGAAGCGCCGCTCGCGCAGGAAGGCGCCAACGTCGTGACGATCGTCGCCGTCGACCGCGCCGGCAACTCGAGCGAGGTGGTGCTCACGGTCGAGCGCGACACCTCCGCCCCGACCCTGACGGTCGACGAGCCCGGACCGTCCGCCGTTCTCGGCTCGACGACCGTGACGGTCTCGGGCTCGGTGACCGACGCTCATGAGGCAACCGTGACTGTCAACTCGCTGCCGGCGACACCCGCACCGGACGGCGCCTTTTCCATCGATCTCAATCTGCCCGAGGGCGCCCACACGCTGGCCGTCGAGGCGGCCGACGAGGCGGGCAACAGAACGGCCGTTACCCGCGAGTTCAGCATCGATCTGTCGGCTCCCGAGCTGTCGATCACCGCGCCCGCCGCCGGCGCCATCCTCGATGTCGCGGTGGTGACCGTGACCGGAACTGTCAACGACGTCACCGGCACCGACCGGGTGACGGTCAACGGACGCGATGCGCTGCTCGACCAGGCGGGCGCCTTCCAGCTCGCCGATCTGGCCCTCGAAGAGGGCGCCAACACCATCGTCGCGCGGGCATGGGATGCGGCCGGGAACTCCGGCACCCGTTCGATCGAGGTCATTGTCGACACCGTGCCGCCGTCGATCCTGTCGACCGTGCCGGGAGACGGCGCCACCGGTGTGCCGACAACGGCACGGCTCCGGGTGCGGTTTTCCGAGCCGGTCGACGAGGGCTCCCTTGCCGGCACGATTTCTCTGACGGGAGCGGGTCAGCCGCTTCAGGTCGAGCTCTCGACCGTCGGCGACGGCGCCGAGGTGGATGTGGCTCCGGTCGGCGGTCTCGCCGACTACGCCGAGCACGTGCTCTCGGTCGGTGCCGCGGTGACCGACCGCGCCGGACATCCGCTCGCGCTGGCCGCCTCCGCCACCTTCACGACGATCGACTCGACGGCGCCCGGGGCACCGATCCTGAACCCGGTCGACACCCCGGCATGCTTCACGAGCCTTTCCGTGAGCGGTCTCGCCGAGGCAGGAGCGGCCGTGCTCGCCGCGGGAGATGTCCATCCGTCGTCCACCGACGCCGCCGCCGACGGGACCTTCACGCTGGTGCTCGAGCCCGCGGTGGGGGAGGGCGCGGTCGAGATCGAGGTCGTTGCCGAGGATCCGGCCGGAAACCGTTCTCAGCCGGCCTATCTGGCAGTCGAGCTCGACTGCACGCCACCACAGGTGACCGCCTCCGACTGGGACGGCGAGACCACGATCACGGTCCGTTTCTCCGAGGAGCTGGACGCCTCGACGGTCACGGTCGGTGGGTCGGTCATCCTCGACGGCGCGCTCAGCCCGCTCGCATACACGACAGCGGTAGCCGGAGGAACGATTTCGATCGAGCTGGCGGTCGCGCCGCCGGTCGAGGAGCTGCCGCTGCACCTCGATCTGACTACCGGCATCGCCGATCTCGCCGGCAACCCGGCGACCCCGTACTCGCAGCTCTACGCCGACCCGGCCCAGGCGACCCTGATCGCCGGCGAGGTCTTTGCCGACGGCACCAGCCTCGAGCTGGCCGGCGCGCGAGTGGTGCTCGAGGAGGACGGCGGACCCGTGCTCGGCGATCAGCCGACGGTCACCGCCGACGGCCGCGGTCGCTACCGGCTGCCGGTGATCGGGTCGCCGGTCACGGTGCGCATCGAGGCCGAAGGCCCCCTGCCGACCTGGCGTCGTGCGGTGCCGATCCCGGGCGCCGCCACCCTGCTCTTCGACGCGCGTCTGACCCGGTGCGCCGATCCGGTGACTGTCGATGCCGCCACCCAGATCGAGACCGACACGAGCCGGTTGACCGTCGACGGCGCTTCGGTGCCGCCAGACGGATTCGAGCTCGAGCTGAGCCCGATCTCCGAACAGGGCCTGCCCGGTCTGCTGCCCCTCGGCTGGCGGCCTCTGGCTGCTGTCAACATCGGTCTTCCAGAGGGCATCACGCTCGACCCGCCGGCAGCCCTCGAGTTTCTGACCGATGTGCCGCCGGAAGCGCTGATCGCTCGCTACGACGGCGCCGTTCACGCCTGGTTTGCCGAGGCCTTCGGTGGAACCTCGGATGTCGCAGAGCCGGCGACCTTTGCGCTGCTGGTCCCCGACCCCTTCGG
>CBDTWX010000139.1:0-11871 GCA_965364305.1 uncultured Thermoanaerobaculia bacterium | reverse complement strand
GGCTTTAAGACGCGCGATATTCGACAGCTCCGAAGCGCGGTTTCGGCAACACACGGTCTGGACGCCATACCAGACCACGACCTCGACCTCGATATCCGCGGTCTGCTCGCGCCATGTGACGAGATCGTCGCGATAGACAAGGTCGGCGCCGCGGGTGATCGCGGCAAGCTCACTGGGAGCGAGCGTTCTGATCACCTCGCCTTCACCTTCGAGCAGCTGTCGCCGCAGCCGGTGATCCTGCGCGGACATCGGCGGCGGCGGCTCCTGGCCGATCGGCAGCGTGGCGCGCCAGACCCGTATCGCCTCCACCTCCGACAACGCCTGGCCGGACGTGGTCATCGAGGGATACCTCCATCGCAAAACCGCATGGTTGCCCTCTTGAAATGCAGTGAGATCGGTGGTCCGTTCTGCAACCCGTATCTCCGGGGGCAATGGGACGCCTTCCTTGCCGCAGCCGGTGAAGGCGAACGCCGCAGCCAAGAAAAGAACCGCGCCGGCGGCTGCGAGACGTGCCGGCGTGTCGGGCACGGAGACGGAGACGGAGATGGGCACGGGGCAAGCTTACAGGATATAGCGTGCCAGATCTCGATCACCGACGAGATCACCGAGTCGCTCCTTCACCATCTCGACCGTCACCTCCGCGACCTCGCCCGCGCGCTCGGGGGCTGAGAAACTGAGCTCCTCGAGGAGACGCTCGAGGACGGTGTGAAGTCGCCTGGCACCGATATTTTCCGCCGCCTGGTTGATCTCCGCGGCCATTGCGGCAATCGTTACGATCGCATCGTCTGAGAACTTGAGCTCGAGCTCCTCGGTCGCCAGGAGCTCGGTGTACTGGCGGATCAGCGAGTTCTCGGGTTCGGTCAGGATCCGCTCGAATTCCTTGGCGCCGAGAGACTGGAGCTCCACCCGGATCGGAAAACGCCCCTGCATTTCCGGGATCAGATCCGCCGGTCGCGAAACGTGAAACGCGCCGGCTGCGATGAAGAGGACATGATCCGTGCGCACCACACCGTAGCGGGTGTTGACATGGGTCCCCTCGACGATTGGCAAAAGGTCTCGCTGGACACCTTCCCGAGAAACATCGGGACCGCGCCCCGCGGCGTCCTCACGGGAACAGATCTTGTCGATCTCATCGAGGAACACGATGCCGGCCTCCTCGACCCGCGAGATGGCTTCGCCCTCGACCTGGGACCGATCGATGAGCTTCTCCTCCTCCTCGGAGATCAGGATTTGCCTCGCCTCACCGACGGTCATGCGTTTTTTGGCCTTGCGGCCCATCATCCCGCCGAACAGATCCTTGAGGTTGATGCCCATCGACTCCATGCCCTGTGGGGTGAACATCTCAACGGTTGGCGTCCGGTCCTCAGAAACCTCGAGCTCGAGCTCGTTTTCTTCCAGGAGACCGTCGCGCAGCGGCCGCTTGAGGGCCCGTCGCTTCTCCTCGAGGGAGGTGTCGGAGACGGAGCTCGACCCCACCACCAGAAGATCCAACAACCGGTCTTCGGCGGTGCGTGCGGCACGAACCGCGACCTCGGCCTGCCGTTCGGTGCGGACGAGCTGGATCGCCGCATCCAAGAGATCGCGAATGATCGACTCGACATCGCGTCCGACGTAGCCGACCTCGGTGAACTTCGACGCCTCGACCTTGAGAAAGGGCGAACCGGTGAGCCGCGCCAGCCGACGGGCAATCTCGGTCTTGCCCACGCCGGTCGGCCCGATCATGATGATGTTTTTGGGCGCCACCTCTTCCCGGAGCTCCGGGGTCAGCTGTTGGCGACGCCAGCGGTTGCGCAACGCCACCGCAACGGCCCGTTTGGCGGCGTCCTGCCCGACAATGAAACGGTCGAGCTCGAAGACGGTCTCCTGAGGGGTCAACTGATCGAGCCTCACGATTCGAGCTCCTCAATGGTGATTCGAGCATTGGTGTAGATGTCGATGTCGGAGGCGATAGAAAGCGCCTCTTCGACCACCTCTCGAGCACTCAACCCGGTATGTTTGACCAACGCCCGGGCGGCAGCCAAGGCATAGCTTCCACCGGAGCCCACTGCCACCACGTCGTCATCCGGCGATAAAACCTCTCCGGTGCCCGAAACCAACAATGTTGTCCGGCTGTCGGCGGTGATCAGCAGAGCCTCGAGATGGCGCAGGGCCTTATCAGTTCGCCAATCCCGGGCCAGCTCGACCGCCGCCCGTTCGAGGTTGTGACCGTACTCCTCGAGCTTGGACTCAAAGCGGGTAAAGAGCGCCAGAGCATCCGCGACCGAACCCGCAAACCCGGCCAGCACCTTGCCTCCGGCGAGCCGCCGCACCTTGGCCGCCCCCTGTTTGAGAACCGTCGTGCCCAACGTCACCTGGCCGTCCGATCCAACCGCCACGACGCCGTCCCGGCGAACAGCCAGCACTGTCGTGTGGTGCCACTCGTTTTTCATGATGCCTCCGGCCCACTCCAGTTTTTCGTGCTCGTGCTCGTGCTCAAGCTCGTGCTCGTGCTCGTGCTCGTGCTCGAAGACCATACGAAGGATACTCTCATTGGATTCCACGTCACAGCTTCTCGAGCTTGGCGATGGTCGGCACGAGGGTCTTGCGTCCAGCCCGGTCGAAGTAGACCACCAGCTTGAGCTGCGCGCCGCGGCCCTGACAGGCAAGGATGACACCCGTTCCGAACCTTCGGTGGCGAACTCGGTCTCCGGGCCGCCATCCCATCCCGGCTTCATCGGTCACGGTGGCCGGAGCCGGTCCGGTGCGGGCTCGCCCCGCAGCACCCGCAACGCCTGGCGCTCGCCGCGGTTCGCTGCGCCCGTCTCCCGGTCTGGAGCGAAACCCGGGTGAGAGGTTCTGCCCGTGAGATGGTGCAGACACATCTTCGATGACACTCGTGGGGATATCGTCGAGAAACCGCGACCGCCGGGTCGGGTTTCGCTGGCCGAACAGGAACCGCGTCCGCGCGCCGGTCAAGGACAGCCTCTGACGCGCCCGGGTCATCCCCACGTAGGCCAGCCGCCGTTCCTCTTCGAGACCCTCCGGATCGTCTCGCGAGTTGGCGTGGGGCAGCAGTCCATCCTCCAAACCAACCAAGAAAACGACCTCAAACTCGAGCCCCTTGGCCGAGTGGAGGGTCATGAGGGCGACCCCATCGGCCACACCCTGTTCATCGTTCTCCTCGAGGAGCGCTACCGAATCGAGGAACTCTTCGAGCTCCTGACCTCTGTCGGCCGCCTCGGCCACCGCCGCCGCCAGCTGTTGCAGGTTCTCCCGACGCGCCACCCGATCTTCGGCGTCCCCCTCGTACATCGCAAAAAGCCCGGAGGTCTCGAGGAGCCAGCCGACAAAATCACCCGGGGTCAGTTCGTGACGGCGCTCGGCGGCTCCATCCAGGAGCTCGAAAAAGCGCTTCAACGACAGGCGCGCACGGGAGCTCAGACCGTCGGGGAGCTGGCGCGCCGCCTCGGCGACGCCCACACCCATCTCTTCCGACGCCTTACGAATCACATCCATGGTCGCGGCGCCGATGCCCCGGGTGGGGGTGTTGACCACCCTGTCGAACGAGAGGACGTCGGACGGTTCGACGGCGAGGCGCAAATAGGCCAGCGCATCCCTGATCTCCGCACGCTGCCAGAATCGCAGTCCGCCAACGACCCGGTAGGGAACGCGCCTCCTGGTAAGCTCCTCCTCGAAGGGTCTCGTCTGGGCGTTCGTTCTCATGAGCACCGCCATCTGGTTGTCGGAGTGCTTGGATGAAAGAGCTTCGATCCGGTCGGCAACCCAGCGCGCCTCCCCGCGCTCGTCATCTGTGATACAGAGCCGAACCGGTTCCCCGCCTGTGCGACTGGTGAAGAGGCGCTTGCCGCGACGTCCGGCGTTGGCGGCGATCAGCTTTCCGGCGACATCGAGAATCGGTGCTGTAGAGCGGTAGTTCTCCTCCAGCGGGACGATCCGGGCGCCAGGAAAGGAACGCTCGAAGGAGAGGATGTTGTCGAGCTCGGCGCCACGCCAGCGATAGATCGACTGGTCCTCGTCGCCCACCGCGGTCAAATTCCGGTCGCCGTTGAGCACGGCCCTGAGAAGATCCATCTGGAGCGAGTTGGTGTCCTGAAACTCGTCCACCAGGAGGTAGTGCGCCCTCTTCGATACCAGCCAGCAGACCCTTTCATCCTCCCGCAAAGCTCGGAGGGCGCGGACCAGCATGTCGTCAAAATCGACCACCCGGGCCGCCGTTTTGAGCTTGGCGTACTCCCGCCACACGCCGGCCAGGATTTCGTCCTGCGCGCTGACCGCCTTCGCAAGGAAGGCCTCGAGATCATTGCCGCGGTTGACCAGACCGGATATCCGTGACAGCACCATCCGCGGAGGCAGCTCGCGGGGATCGTGACCGAGGTCCTTGAGCACCCGGCTGACCAACGCTCGTTGATCGTCACCATCTGCGATGGCAAATCGACTGGGCAGCCCGGCAGCCTCCGGGTAGCGGCGCAGAATCTCGAGTGCCCAGCGGTGAAAGGTCCCCACAAACCCGCCCCGCAACGGGTGTCCGAGCAACTTCTCGACGCGTTCTCGCATCTCGCGTGCCGCCCTGTTGGTGAATGTCACGGCGGTGATCCCGGCCGCGTCCGCCCGCCCGGTTGCGAGGAGGTGAGCGATCCGGTAGGTCAGCACCCGCGTCTTTCCCGAGCCGGCGCCGGCCAGGACCAGCAATGGACCCTCGCCATGCGTCACCGCCTCGCACTGCTGTTCGTTCAGGTCATCAAGAAGTGCGGCCAACGATCAAACCTCCGGAAGAGCACAGACGGTAGCAGCACGCGGGGCGGGTCTCAACCCACGCCAGGAGGAATTCGGAATTCGGAATTCGGAATTCGGAATTCGAACTTCATTCGACGGTGACGCTCTTCGCCAGATTCCGAGGTTGGTCGACATCGAGACCGAGCTCCACGGCGACGTGGTAGGCGAGCATCTGCAGCGGCACCACGGCCACGATCGGTTGCAGCAAGGGCGCAACGGGTGGCAGCGGCAGGACGAGATCGGTCGCCTGCTTCAACGCCTCGGCCCCCTCATCGGCAACTGCGATCACACACGCGCCTCGCGAACGCACCTCCATGAGATTGCCGATCAGCTTGCCTCTCGACGGACCATCAGGGGCCACCGCAACCACCGGGAATCCTTCCTGGACCAGTGCGATGGGACCGTGTTTCATCTCACCGGCGGGGTAGCCCTCGGCGTGAAGATACGAGATTTCTTTGAGCTTGAGGGCTCCTTCGAGGGCGATCGGATACAAAATTCCGCGACCCAGGTAGAGGGACGCGGTGGCGTTGGCGAGGAGCTCGACGGCCTGAGAGTAGATTGAGCGGTCGATCGCGAGGACATTCTCCACGGCCAACGGCAGCCGCTGAAGCTCGGCAACGAGCTTGCGATCCCGGCCGTCATCGAGACCGCGGGTTTTGCGCAACGCCAGCGCCATCAGAATCAGCGCGACAATCTGGGTGGTAAACGCCTTGGTCGATGCGACGCCGATCTCCGGACCCGCCTGTGTCAGCAAGTGTGCGGTAGCCATCCGCCACGCCGACGAGCCCCTCACATTGCAGACGGTCGCCAACAACGCGCCTCCGGCTGACGCCATCTCCATCGCCGCCAGGGTGTCCGCGGTCTCGCCCGACTGGGTGACCCCAACGACCAGCACATCCTCGCCGATCAGTGGCTGACGGTAGCGATACTCCGACGCGTAATCGACCTCGGTCGGGAGACCGGTGAGCTCCTCGATTACGAACTTGCCGACCAGACAAGCGTGCCACGAAGTACCACAGGCAACCAGATGCACCCGCCGCAATCGTGCCAGCTCATCCGAGGAGAATCCGAGTCCGTCGAGATTGACACCTTGCCGATCCTGATCGAGGTAAGCGAGGACCGTATTGCGAATGGCATCGGGTTGTTCGAAGATCTCTTTGAGCATGAAATGGCGATAGCCGCCCTTCTCGACCCTGGCGGCATCCCAATCGAGGGTTTCGACCGACCGCTCGACCTCGTGTCCCGTTTCGTCGACCACCCGCAACCCGCCCGAGCCGACAACCGCCACATCACCGTTTTCCAGGTACATCACCCGCCGGGTTCGGTGGAGAAACGCGGTGACATCAGATGCGACGAAGGCCTCGCCCTCCCCGAGACCGATCACCAGCGGCGGACCATTGCGGAATGCGACGAGCGAGTCTGGACCGCCTCGGTGCACAGCCACGACCGAGTACTGACCTTCAAGTTGTGGTAAGACCGCGAGGACCCTGTCAACAAGGGCGCCATCCTCGCGCCCCAAAAGCTGAGCGATGAGCTCGGTGTCGGTGTCCGACTGGAGGTCGACGCCGTCGTCTTTCAGACGTTTCCGCAAGCTGGCGTAGTTCTCCAGGATGCCGTTGTGAACCATTGCGACCGTTCCCATCGAGTCCGTCTGGGGATGGGCGTTGGCCTCAGTGGGTGCGCCGTGGGTCGCCCACCGAGTGTGTCCGACACCGATGGTGCCGTGCAGGGGTTCGTGATAGGCGCGCTGCTCGAGGTTGCGGAGCTTGCCCGCCGCGCGAAGGATTCCGATCCTCTCCGGGCCCACCACTGCAAGGCCCGCCGAGTCGTATCCGCGGTACTCAAGCCGCCGCAGACCGTCGAGCAGGACCGGAACGACCTCGTCCGCGCCCACATAACCGATGATGCCGCACATGCTCACCCCTCCTGCCGCACCTGGCGATCGCTGGTATTCATTGAACCACAACGGTGATGCGAGATATCACACCTACGCCGGTGCCTGCACCTTGCGCGCCCTCTCGAGGGCTGCCAGGAGATGGTCGAACGACGCGGCAAAAGCCGCAACGCCCTCGATCTGTAGCTCTTGGGTGATCGCGTCGAGATGCACCCCGAGTTCCGCGAGATCCGAGCAAACCCGTTCCGCTCCGACAATGTCCTCCGTCAAGCTGGTTCGCGGTTGCCCGTGGTCGCGGAACGCTTCGAGGGTTGCCACCGGCAGGGTATTGACCGTTCGTGGGCCGATCAGCTCTTCGACATAGACGACATCTCGATAGTCCGGGTTCTTGGTGCTGGTGCTCGCCCAGAGGGGTCGCTGTGGCCGACCACCCCTGGCCGCGTGTGCTGCAAAAGCCTCGTCACCGAAGATCTCGTCGAACCGCCGATATGCCAGCTTGGCGTTGGCCACCGCCGCCTTGCCACGCAGCGCGAGGGCCTCGGGCGATCCGATGTCCTCCAAGGCCGCATCGACCTTTGTGTCGACGCGACTGACAAAGAACGATGCCACCGACGCCACCTTGTTCGGAGCACCACAGGCCGCGAGACCGCGGAGGTAGGCGTTGGCCACGTCTTCATAGTCGGCCAGAGAAAACATCAGGGTGGCATTGACATTGATGCCGCCGGCGATGAGATGCTCGATGGCGGGGATGCCCCCGGCCGTCGCCGGAACTTTGATCATCAGATTGGGCCGGTTCACCTCACCCCAGAGACGACGTGCGTCGGCGATCGTGCCCCTGGTGTCGTGGGCGAGGTGGGGCGATACCTCGAGGCTGACGAAGCCGTCGGTTCCCTCACTTTCCTCCCAGACGCCGTGGAGAATGTCGGCAGCACCTCGGATGTCTTCGATCGCCAGTGCCTCGTAGAGCTCGACCGTGTCAATCCCCGGCTGCCGGCCGAGGATGTCGGCGACCGCTGCATCATAGGCGCCGCCGCTCTCGATCGCCTTTTGAAAGATGGACGGGTTCGAGGTCACTCCACGCACTCCGTCCTGGCTCACCAGGCGCGCGAGACCGCCGCCGGTCAGCAGATCTCGCTCGATGAAATCGAGCCACACCGCCTGTTGGTGTTCACTCCACAACCGCTGCAATGGGTTCATTTCGCCTCCGTTTCCGTCTCCGTCTCCGTGCCCGCCCTTGTGCTCGTGCCCGTGCTCGTGCTCGTGCTCGTGCTCGTGCTCGTGCTCGACGGCCGAGTATCAAGGGATGCGGTCTTGCTCAACTCCGATTCCCCAACAACTCCTGCGCCCTGGCGACAACCGCCGCGACGCTGATGCCGAGACGCCGAGCGACCTCTGCGCCGGGCGCGGATGCGCCATATCGATCGATGCCTAAAACAGCACCGTTGCTTCCCACCACGTCGTGCCAACCGAGAGTCACCCCTGCCTCGACCGCCAGGCGCGGCACTGCGGGCGGCAGAATGGAGCGTCGATACTCGTCGCCGGATTCTTCAAAAAGCTCCCAGGAAGGCATCGAAACCACCCGCGCATCGATCCGCCGCTGTGCCAACTCCGCCTGCGCCTCGAGGGCCAGTGAGACCTCGCCCCCGGTGGCGACGAGGACGATATCGGGAGTTCCACTTTGACACTCGGCGAGTGTGTATGCGCCCTGCGGAACCCCTTGCATGCCGCGCTCCAAAGCGCCCGCGAGCACCGGCAGTCCCTGCCGGCTGAGGAGCAGGGCCGTCGGGCCGTCGACCCGCTCCAAGGCCACCCGCCAGGCTGCAGCGGTCTCGTTGGCGTCGGCCGGACGGAGGACCACCAGATCGGGAATCGCCCGTAACGCCAAGAGATGCTCGACGGGCTGGTGCGTGGGCCCGTCCTCGCCCACCCATACCGAGTCATGGGTGAAAACGTAGATCACCGGCTGGCCCATCAAAGCTGCCAACCGGATGGCCGGACGCATGTAGTCGGAGAACACCAGAAACGTCGCGCCAAACGGCCGGATACCGCCGTGCAGCGAGAGACCGTTGAGAATCGCTCCCATCGCGTGTTCTCGTACACCAAATCGAAGGTTGCGATTGCCGGGCTCGTCCGCCGTCAGATCGCCGCTCCCTTCGATCAAGCTCTTGTTCGAGGGTGCGAGGTCCGCCGAACCTCCGACCAGCGCCGTCAGGACCGGTGCGATGGCGTTGAGAACCTTGCCCGAGGCCGCGCGGGTTGCGATCTTGGAACCATCGGCTCCAAAGGCCGGCAGGGAAGCGGTCCAATCATCGGGAAGCCCGCGTCCCTGGCGGCGTTGCCATTCCCGTGCGAGCTCAGGTTCGGCTGCGGACCACGCATCGACACCGCGCCGCCAGTCTGCTCGGAGTTCGGCGCCACGGATCACCGCCTCACGGCAGCGGTCACGGACCTCAGGGGGAATACGGAACGGCTCGTCCTCGGGCCAACCGTAAAAACGTTTTGTGGCCCTGACTTCGTCGGCGCCGAGAGGGGCACCGTGGGCCGCTGCCGAGTCCTGCTTGTTGGGTGACCCCCACGCGATGTGGGTGCGAACCCGCACGAGGGTCGGCCGGCCGTCGCTCGCGGCAGCCTCGCCGAGGGTTGCAGCCAACGCTTCGAGATCATTGCCGTCGCCGGACTCCAAGACCCTCCACCCGTAGGCGCGAAAACGCGCCGGCACGTCCTCGGTGAAGGTGAGATCGGTGGAGCCTTCGATGGTGATTCCGTTGTCATCCCAGATCCACACCAGCTTGCCGAGCCGCAGGTGGCCGGCGAGCGACGCCGCCTCGGCGCTGACGCCCTCCATGAGATCGCCATCGGAGCAGAGGACCCACGTGCGATGATCGAAGATAGGGTGGCCGGGTCGGTTGAAGCGGGCCGCAAGATGGGTCTCGGCCAGTGCCATCCCGACCGATGTGGCACACCCCTGACCGAGCGGACCGGTTGTCATTTCTGCGCCCGGAACCACCTCGACTTCGGGGTGACCGGGAGTCTTCGATCCCCACTGACGGAAATTCTCGATCTCGTCGAGCCCGAGTTCATAGCCGGTGAGATGAAGGACGCTGTACAGCAGCATCGAGGCATGGCCGCACGACAGGACGAACCGGTCACGGTCGGGCCATGTGGGGTCCGAAGGGTCGTGCTTGAGCGATCGTGTGAAGAGGAGGTAGGCGACCGGCGCCAGCCCCATCGGGGCGCCCGGGTGACCCGAGTTCGCCTTTTCGATCGCATCGATCGAAAGGGTGCGAATCGTCGCCACGGCGAGCTGATCGACATCGTCAAAAATCTGGGTCACGGTGCCTCCCGTCGGATATCGTAATCCATCCGCCCTGTGGCTGCAGCGCCCCTCGCGCGGGTGGAACGTAGCCAGCAGCGGAAACCGCGTCAGCGGCAGGATCACCGTTCGGGGTCAGCGACGGATGACGGCGGCCGGGAAAGGGGCAGGCGACAGCGACAGGATGCAGCGACAGTCGTCAGCGTCAGCAATCAGGTTCAGGATCAGCGGCGGAGATCAGCGGCGCAACGGCGCTCTCCGGCCTCGGCGCTGACACCGTCTGTGTGCCGGACGCTGATTGCTGAGGCTGTCGATGGGGCTGTCCCGGTCGCTGACTGCTGTCGCTGTTACTGCTGCTGTCTGCTGACGCTGTTTGCGGCTCCTGCCGCTGATAGCGGCCGGCAGTTAGCGACTGCGCAGCTCGTACAGAACCTGTTTGGCGACCGCCTTGAGGGTTTCGAAGACCCCGATCCCCTTGGTGGCGACGGCCTCAAAGGTGGGCTCACCCTTGAAGTTGAGGAGCCTGTACATGTCATCGACCAAGGCCGCACTCGGGAGATCGCGTTTGTTGAACTGCAAAACATAGGGGAGGCTCTTGAGGTCGAAGCCGTTTTCCCTGAGGTTTTCTTCGAGGTTGCGCAGGGATTCTTCGTTGGCGTCCATTCGCGCCTCCTGAGAATCGGCAACGAAAACGACTCCATCAACCCCTTTCAGAATGAGCCTCCGGCTGGCGTCGTAAAAGACCTGACCAGGCACCGTGTAGAGATGAAATCGGGTTTTGAATCCGCGAACGGCGCCAAGATCGAGCGGCAGGAAATCGAAAAAGAGCGTCCGGTCGGTTTCGGTGGCGAGGGAGATCAACTTGCCCTTTTGCTGCGGTGACGACTTCTCGAAGATGTATTGCAGATTCGTGGTCTTTCCGCAGAGTCCGGGACCGTAGAACACGATCTTGACGTTGATCTCACGGGCGGCGTAATTGATGAAACTCATTCGGAGAACAACGCATCGATGTCGTCGTCGGTGATTTCGGCAAAGGGCGATACGGTTTTCACGCTGCCGTCCTCCAGGGATTTCGCCTCCATCTCGTGGAGGACGCGTTCGATGTCGGCCGATGCCTTGCGAACCCGCAGCCTCACGAGACCCAACGAGGAACGTTCGTCGAATATCACCACGAGAATCAGACGCTGGGCGACGATTGAAATGTGGATGTTGTCCTTGCGGCCCTCGTGGAAGAGGATCGAAAATTCCTTCTCCCCGATGAGCTTGGCGAGGCCGTCGGTCGCCGCCACATTACCGGCGGTGAGGGAGGCGAGAGAGGTCGTGTCGACCAGACTCACCTCACCGGCCTCGGCGATCTGTTGACCGTTCTTATCGACCAAGAACACGATTTTGGCGCTGGCATCCATACGCAAGGAGTTGAGGAGATGCTTGATGACCTCGAACTCCTCCTCGTACATGACTAGGGATGTATTCAATTCGTCACACTCCCAATAGTCTCAATTTTTAGCATACCTCCTGTCACCAGGCAAGCCAGAGCACCCGTCCCAACCCACGCTCAAAGGTCCTCTAACCCATTTTTTTCAAGCAGATATGCATCACACTGTGCGGCGAAGCTGGAGCGCCTGAGCAAGCGTCACCCGGTCAACGGAGGCCACCTCCCCACCGACCGGAATGCCGGATGCCGGACGGCTCACCGTCACTCCGACCGGCTGCAGACGACGCGCGATAAACAGGGCTGTGGTTTCACCCTCGACTGTCGGATCGGTGGCGAGGATCACCTCTTCGACCTCGCCCGACCGGCAGCGGTCTTCGAGGCGGGTGATCGTTAAATCGTCGGGACCCACTCCATGGAGGGGTGACAGATGTCCCAGGAGAGCGTGGTAGAGCCCGC
>CBDTWX010000138.1:0-11895 GCA_965364305.1 uncultured Thermoanaerobaculia bacterium | reverse complement strand
TCTTGAGTAAATCCTGTAAAAAATCCGGCAGCGGGGTCGGCGCTGACTGCTGCCCGGAAGGGGGCATTACTTCATCGACCTGCCACCATAACTCGTTAATTTCCGCGAAGGCCTGGAGCAAACCGTCGAGACCGTCGCCAGTTACCGCCGACACGGGGATCACAGCAGTCTCGGGCCGGCGATTCCGGTAACGTTCGATCAGCGGCAACAAATCCTGTTTGGCACGCGTGAGGTCAATTTTTGTGAGCACGCCTACGACCTCCGGTCGAACCGGGTCGAGCAGATCGAAGAGATACTCCTCGCCCCGGCCCCACGAAACCGATGTGTCCATGAGGTGCAGAATGACGTCGACCTCCTCCAGAGCCGATCGCACTTCCTGCATCATCCGGGTATTCATCTTGTGAAGCGGTTTGTGGACACCCGGCAGATCGAAGAACACCGCCTGACCCCGATTCTCCGTGAGGATGCCAACAATTCGGTTGCGGGTGGTCTGAGGCTTGTCGGAGACGATCGCCACTTTGTCGCCGATGAGCTCATTGAGCAGGGTGCTTTTGCCCGCGTTCGGCCTCCCGACCAGGGCCACCGTACCGGAGTGGAGGTCGCATCCGGACGGAGCTCGAGATCCGTCGAATTGCGAATCCAGATCTGACATTCAGCCCTCCGCACTCGGATCGTCGCTGCCCACCACGGCTTTTACCGTCACGCTGACGATCCGCCGTTCGTCCATTTCTTCCACCGTGAACACCACACCGTGGCTCTCGTCCACCACCTCGGTTCCGGGATCCGGAACGGTGCCATGTTTGGAAAAGACCAGCCCGCCGACGGTGTCGACGTCATCCTCGTCCACTTCAACCCCGAAGAGCTCCTCGAGCAGCTCGATCGGCGCTCTCCCCTGGAGCCGGTAAACCCCAGCGCTCAGCTCCTGCCACTCGGGCGGCTCGTTGGGGTCGAGCTCGTCCTGAATTTCACCGACGATCTCCTCGAGGATGTCCTCGAGAGTCACCAGACCCGAGGTGCCGCCGTACTCGTCGACCACGATTGCCATCTGCTGGCGCTGGCGTTGGAAGTCGCGAAGCAGCTCGCCGAGCTCTTTGGTCTCCGGCACCACGAGACAGTCTCGGGCAAGCTCCGACACCGCCGGCTCGGCGCCGCGCAGACCGTGTTTGACCAGATTCTTGACGTGGACAACCCCGGTGATCCGATCGACGGTCTCGTGATAGACGGGAATTCGGCTCTTGTGGTTCTTTGCGAAGACCTCGAGAAGATCACGGTAGCTGTCCGTGTCGGCCACGGCCACCATCTCGGTGCGTGGCGTCATCACCTCTCGGACCACGGTATCGAAGAAATCCACCAATGACTCGACGATTTCGCCCTCGTCGCCTTCGAAGATGCCGGCCGCTTCGCCGGCTTCGAGATAGGCTTGGATTTCGGCTTCGCTCGCCTCTTCTTCCTCGTCTTCGGGGGGAGGAGCGAACGAAGGGCGGATACGAACGATGACGGCCAGCAGAGGCCCGGCAATCGGCCGAACCGATTGCAGGAGCATGGTCACCGTGTCTTCGGAGAGCGGGCGAACCATAGCGCGGGCAAGAACGCCGAGAACTACGGGCACCCCTACCGCCGCAGCGAGTGCAGGCTCGACCTCGAACCCGGGATATCGGAAAATCACAAGCCACAGCAACCCGAGGCAACCGAGCTGCAGCCAACGAAGCACGTCGACCAGCCTCGAGATGTGGACCGACGCGACGGCGCCAAAGAGACCGGGATGCTCTTCGAGAATCCCCTGAAAACGAACGTTCCCGAGCTGGGTGAGCGAACGCAGCAGGAGCTCGACAATGACAAAAAGCACCGACACCGCGGCCCCGGCAATGGCCAAGGTCACCGGGTGGGCGATCCAGGCCACAAGTCCTTCCTTCACGACAGCAGTTCCTCCCGGAGCGCGACCTCGAGCTCGTTCATTTCTCCATGATCTCGCTCATGATCATATCCCACCAGGTGCAGCACACCATGCAGAACGAGCTCCGAGAGCTCGCGAAGCTCGCCGTGACCCAACGCCTCCGCCTGGCGTCGAGCGCTGTCGAGTGAAATCACGATTTCACCCTGGAGGACTCGACCCGACGGCAACAGTTCGCCGTTCGGAAAGCTCAGCACATCCGTCGCGCTCTTGCGATCACGGTATCGGTGGTTGAGGTCGCGGATCCGCCCATCTCCCGTGATCAGAACATGGACCTCCGAGTCCGGCTGACCGAGCACCTCCAAAGATCGGCAGATCACCCGCCGCAACGTCTCAGCTGCCGGTTTGGACGGTCTTTTTTCCCACCTGATATGGATCCGCGTCACTCGCCTGCTGCCTCCTATTGAAATCGAACCCTGGGTAATCGATCCGATGATGGTACATATTTGTGAGCACCCACAGGAAAGCCGACGCCACCTTGTCAAGCTCGGAAAAGGTGAGCTCGCAGTCGTCCAACTGGTCGTCTTCCAGTGCATTCGAGAGGATCTTGTCGATCATCCCCTGGACCTTGGCCGGTGTCGGGTTTTCCAACGTTCGAGCGGCTGCCTCGACAGCATCGGCCAGAAGCAAGATTCCGAGCTCCTTGGTGTGCGGTTTGGGTCCCGGATAACGGTAGTCGCTCTCACGCACTTTGGACTTTTCTTCGCCGCGCCTCTCCTGGGCTCTGCCATAAAAGTAGCGAATCAGCTTGGTGCCGTGATGGGTTGCGATGCCCTGTCGAATCGGCAACGGCAGCTTGGCCTCTCGGGCCAGTTCCAGGCCCTCTTTGACATGACTTTGGATAACCAACGCGGACATCGACGGCAACAGGGCATCGTGAGGGTTTCCGCTGCGTTGATTCTCGACGAAGTACTCCGGTTTCACAAGCTTGCCAATGTCATGGTAGAAGGCACACACCCGGAGAAGAAGGGCGTTGGCACCCACGGCGTCCGCCCCCGCCTCGGCAAGATTGCTGACGGAAAGAGAATGCTGATAGGTACCTGGCGCCTCCAACGACAGCCGCTTGAGGAGGGGAAGATTTTGGTTGGAAAGCTCGAGCAAGCGGGTGTGGGTAGTGATGCGGAACACGTTTTCGAGGATGGGTAAGAGAAATGAAACCACACCCACCGAAAGAGGACCGCCTACAAACGCGCAGATCACGGACAGTCCGACGGTCGCCGTGGGGTCCGGCAAACCGCGGTAAAGCTGGAGAATCAGCAGCACCACCACGTTGGCCGTTCCAATGACGATGCCCACTCTGCTCAGAGAAGCTCGATCCTTCGAGCGCTCCGCCGTCAGGGCGGCCACCACCCCGGATGCAAGCGCATAGACCGCCACAGGGAAATCCCCGCCCAGCATCACGGCAGCGATCCCCGCTCCGCAAACGGCGAACAGGAGGGCCGGATGTAAACCGATCAGTACCAGCACGGTGACCGGTCCGGCGGCAAAGGGCAGGCCCCACAGGTAGGCTTCGGCGGTTGACAGCGCCTGACCCTGAGAGTTGAAAGCGATAGCATTTGCCAGATAGAGGCCGAAACGGTCAGAAAGGGCAAACAGCAGCACCAATATGTAAACCATGGAAAGAAGGCGCTTGGCTTCGACGGGGCCGCCAGAGCGCCGCAGGAGTGGCCACCACCCGAGCAACATGAGCGCGACCAGGAGCGCAACTCCCGCAACCCGCGCATCGGTGGCGGTGTCCCGGCGCTGCTGCCGAAAAACCCTCAGGATCTCGGTGACCTCGTCGGTGACGGTGTCGCCGCGCCGGATGAGCACCTGACCGCGGCGGAGATCGCGGGATCGCGGAACGACGCCATCGGCAGCCGCCCGCGCACGTTGTGCGGTCTCGGCTCGGTTGTACACCAGATTGGGAGTCAGATTGGCTTCCAGAAAATCGACGATCGGCGCGATCCAGCGCCGCGCGACCGCCTGTTGCTCGAGCAGCCGCGCCTGGAGCACCTGCTCGAGGCCGGTTCGCACATCGACTGCCTCGGCTAGCTCGTCCAGTTGAACAACCCGATCGCGTCCGGTCGCGAGATTGCGCAGGCTGACTCCGCCCTCGCCCCGATTCTCCAGCGCCCGGCGGTCATCGACGATGCGGTCACGGTAGACGCGACTGACCACTTCCTCTAGAGCCGTCTCCAAGGGCTCCGCGCAAGCGGATGATTCGAGAATCCGCATCACCGATGCGGTTTCCCGCAGATCGGTCATCGCCTCGAGGCTTGTCATCTCTGCCCCCGCCGCCCCCATCCGGTCGCGGCAGGCGGTGAACAGAATGTGGAGCTGATCCTCGAGCTCCAGCCGCAGACGGGGCTCGAGGTCGTAGACCGGGATCACAGATCTGCGCGCCTCCTCACGAGCAACCTCGGTTGCGGCATCGTCCGGCAGCGTCGTGTCGAAAGGGATGACGAGGTCGAAGCTCGCCACATCCCCGGGTTGCCAATCGGGCGGCCCGCTGCCGACGGTGGGCATGATCAACCAGCTGCAGCCGACGATGGCGACGATCGCCCACAGGGCGGGGTAGGAAAGCAGACCATCCCACCACCCTGCGCGCTCTTCAAGCCCGCGCTGGATACGAGTGGCCGAGGTCCTTGATTCACCCGGCGGTCTGCTGTTGTTCTTCATCGTTTGTCGTCGTCCCTGGTGCGGGATTGATTCTCCCACTGAGAGTAACGATCCACGACGCGTTGTACCAAAGGATGACGGACGACGTCACGGTGGGTGAATTCGACAAACGCGAACCCCTCACCACCCTTGAAGATCTGCAGCGCTTCGACCAATCCGGATGATTTCGCGAACGGGAGATCGATTTGGGTGACATCCCCGGTAATCACGGTCTTCGAATGAAAACCCATCCTCGTCAAAAACATCTTCATTTGCTCATGGGTGGTGTTCTGGGCTTCGTCGAGGATGATGAAGGCATCGTTGAGGGTGCGGCCGCGCATGAATGCCAGTGGTGCGATCTCGATGACCTGCCGTTCGAGGAGCTTTGAAACCTTTTCATAGCCGAGAATGTCATACAGGGCGTCGTAGACGGGTCGCAAATATGGGTTGATTTTCTCCACCAGATCCCCGGGCAAAAAGCCGAGCCGCTCTCCTGCCTCCACCGCCGGTCGGACGAGAACGATACGACGCACCTGTTTGTCCATCAGCGCGGCCGCTGCCAGGGCGACCGCGAGGTAGGTCTTGCCGGTTCCCGCCGGCCCGGTGACGAAAACATAATCGTGTGAGTAGACCGTCCGGATGAACAGCCGCTGGTTGAGGTTCCGGGGTATCACGTAGCGTTTCAGTGAACTCGGGATCGAAGCGTCGAGGAAGAACTCGACGAGGTCGACCTCGAGGTCCTCTTCGAGTACGCGAACGCCTGTTCGATACGCCTCCCTGGAAACGGATCCACCAGAAGACAACATCTGATCGAAGCATCCGAGAAGGCGAACGGCAATCGCTTCGGCCGCTTCGTCACCCGACAACTGGATCTCGGCGCCACGCGCGCTCACCGAAATGCCGAGACGTTCCTCGAGATACCGCAGGTGTTCATCCCGCGTTCCGAAGAGCTGCTCGAGGTTGCCCTCGCTGACGGTCAGGCGCTGCATCTAGGCGGTGCTCCCGACACAGACCCGAATCAGCCGACTCGGGGGCTCAGAGACGGTCCACAATCGACTGCGGCGAGGCTCTTCGTTCATCACGTTATTCACTGGGTCTTCAGTTCGGGTCTCACCTGCCCACCCAATCCCTCTGGTCCGGACCCGTCCATCCACGAGAAGTCGATTGTAACAAGCACACCCTTATTCAGCGATCACTTCAGCCCAGTGGGCGCCACTCGGTCTCTGGAAATCCTGCGCGGCGATTGAGAAAGCGCGCAAGAACGAAGAAGGCATCCGACAGCCGGTTGAGATAGGGCAGCAGGCCCGAAGGGACCCCGGAGCGTGTCCCGCCCAGGCTATGGACCCGTCGTTCCGCCCTCCGACACACCGTGCGGGCCACGTGAGCGAGAGCGGCGGCTCGGCTGCCTCCAGGCAAGATAAATGCACGCAACTCGTCGAGTTCGGATTCCATGAGATCGATCCACTGCTCGATGCCTTGAACGTCCCAAGTGGCCGGACCGTCATCATTCCGACCCTCCGCGTCTGCTAGGGCCGCGCCGGCCGCGAAGAGCGCCTCTTGAATTTTGATCAAACGCTCGATGGTATCGCTGGCCATCTCTTCACATCGCAGCAGCCCGAGGGTGGAGTTGAGCTCGTCAATCGTGCCGTAGGCCTCCACCCGGAGATCGTCCTTTGGCACCCGCCCACCCGAAAACAGCGAAGTCGTGCCGTCATCGCCGGCACGCGTGTATACCTTCATCCAGCCATTCTACTGCCGATCGCTTCGCACATCTACAGGCGGCCGCAGATCTTCAGGAGCGTGAAACTGGGGATCAGTCTCCTGAATGTCTGAGCGAGTTCTTGAAAAAGAAATCTCGTGACGACCGCGGGACCGTCCCGGTCAGAGTCTGCGAGCTCTTGTGCCGGATGATGTCTATGGCGAGGATTTCATCCGGTTCGTAGCTTCGGAGAATGCGCATGGCGTGCTCCGGGCTCTTGACCTCGCGGTCGCCGATTCTGAGGATGACGTCTCCACTCTCCAGCCCGAGGCTCTCGTCGTCTGTTGGGCCCCGCACGACCAACACACCCTCGTTGGCACCAAAATAAGCACCGAGCTCAGGGTTGAGCGCCACCAGCTCCATGTCTGACCACGGTTTCAAGAGAGCCCACGATTCGTAGGCCGATGCCGACAACGGCCAGCCTTCCCTCTGCCTGAAATCAAAAGGCTTGACATATTCTTGAATGAAACGCGGGCTGAAATCGACCTCTCTCGCCACCAGCGTCGCTTCGTGTTCCACTCCGTCACGCAGAAACTGGAGCGTGACGCTCTCTCCCTCCTCCAGCTTTCGGGATCGTGCCAGCAGATCTCGGCTCGCGCGGTCGCCAATGTCGTCAGAGCTCGTTGCGCTACCGCCTAGGACTTCGCCGTTCCACCCGGTAATCACATCACCCGATTTGAGACCGGCTTCGTCAGCCGGTGACCCAGGAGTTATGGCCCAGACCACGGCCCCGTGCTCCGGCGTTTCGCGTGGAGCAATCGCCCGACCCTGAAGGACGATGCCGAGCCGAGGTCGCCTGGAGAGCTCAGCGAGATCACGTCCGATAGGAAGATCTTCCACGGGCAAGTAATACGAGCGGATTTTGGAGACTGCATCGCGAAGCTCGTGGTGCGGGTTACGGACTTGGCTGGTCTTCTCTTTGTCGATCTCATCCGCGACCGCGGGTGTAGCGAACACAGCCGTCACGAGCATACCTGCGATCATCGTCATTTTCATCTGCTGCTCCCTTCGACCGAATTCTCTGCGTACACGATGGACTCATCTTTCGGCCCTTCTGTGCGGGCCGTGACAAGGGCGTCGAGAAGCTCGACGCGATCACTCCACAGAGCGACCGCGTGCTCATCGGGCGGATCGCCGACACCTTCTGCCAGGGCGAGATCGACAAGGGCGATGCGGTCCTCGATGTCAACGATGATCGCAGCCCTCCGTGGACTCAGAATCTGAGAGCGCAGCGACGGATTCTGCAGCACCAGCTCGAGCTCTTGCGAGGCGCTCGCCAGCTGTTCTACCGCCAGTAGCGCATCGGCATCAAAAAGAGGCGACACAGCCGCTTTCGGCGGCGCGACGCGCATCACCACGACAGCGGAGAGGGCCGCCAGGGCACCCGCAGCCGCCGTTGACCCACGGATCAGCCACGATCTTTTGCGTCTTCGAACCACGCCCTCGACCAGCAGGGGCCATTGATCCTCGGTCGGATCCAACGACGGCAAAGCCCGAAGCGCATCAGCCGTTGCACGCAACTCCGTCAGCTCGTCGCCGCACCGACCACAGAAACGGGCATGGTGCGCCACCTCGGCGTCACCGTCACCGTCCCGCAAATCGAGCAACTCTCCCAGCTTCGGATGCATCTTCGATCCCTCCAGATCTGCCCAGCCCCCGGCGCAACCGTACGTGCGCCCTGGAGAGCTGCGATTTTGAAAAGCTCACCGATCGCCCGAACAACTCGGCGATCTCGACGTGGGTCAGGCCCTCGACGTCGTGCAACCAGACCACCACCCGCGCCGTGTCCGGCAACCTCGCGAGCGCCCGCTCGAGGTCTACCCGCCGCCAGGCGCCATCAACCTCGACCTCGTCTTCGGCCTCGAACGTCCCGGCGACCACGTCCACAGAGATTGCCGTCTCGGCACTGTCCCGACGACCCCGACGCAAGGCCGTCAACGCCTTCGAGACCGTGATCCTCCGCAACCATGCGCCGAAGGCGCCCTCTCCTCGATAGCTCGGCATGCTGCGCACCATTTCCATGAAGGTCTCCTGGAGAATCTCCTCAGCTTCCTCGCGCGACCGGCCGATTCTCCGGGCGAGGGTGAAGACGGGCGTCGAAAAGAGGCGATACAGTTCCTCGAGGGCACCGATATCACCACGCCGAGCGCGCGCCACAAGGACGTCGTCGACCGTCGCGAAAAAGCCCGATTCACCTTTCATCACTCTGTCAGGATGCATTGGCCACCCAAAGGGTCGCAAGCCGAGACGGATTGTGCTCAGAGCGTGGGCCGATCATTGTGATAATCTTTGAGATAGCCAACAAGCGCCTGAGGGAGGGTTGGTGGAGCTCAAAGAACTACTCATGTTCATGACCAAAAAGGGGGCCTCGGACCTCCACATCAAACCGATGCGTCCACCCCTCCTGCGCATCCAGGGGCGTCTGATCCCGATCAAGGCAAACCCGCTTCAGCCCGAGGACGTGCAGACCATGGTCGGCGAGATCCTCAGCCCGGGTCAGCTCAAGCGATTCGAAAAATCGCAGGCCATCGACATGGGTTACGGGGTCCCTGGAGTCGCCAGGTTCCGCTGCAACGTCTTCCAGCAGCGTGGAACCATGGCGGCGGTATTTCGGCGTGTGCCGTTTGAGATCCAGGGAATCGAGGACCTCAACCTGCCCGGAGTCATCAGATCGTTCACCGAGTACCCTGGGGGACTGGTCCTCGTTACCGGGCCGACCGGTTCGGGTAAGTCCACCACACTCGCCGCGATGGTCAACCTCATCGCCAAGGCACGACAGTGCCACGTCGTGACGATCGAGGATCCGATCGAGTTCCTTTTCATGGACGACAAGGCCACCATTTCGCAGAGGGAGGTCGGAACCGACACGCCGTCATTCAGGGAGGCTCTGACAAACTGTATGCGTCAGGACCCCGATGTCATCATGGTTGGCGAGATGCGAGATTTGGAAACCATGTCCACGGCCATCACTGCCGCCGAAACGGGTCATCTGGTCTTTTCGACACTGCATACCAACAACGCGGCGCAAACCGTGGATCGCATCATCGACTCCTATCCTTCCGACCAACAGACGCAGGTCCGAGGCCAGCTGGGTCTGGTGTTGCGAGCGATCATCTCGATGCAGCTCATCCAGGCCAAGGATGCCGCCGAACGTCTACCCGCTGTCGAGATCCTCGTCAACTCTCCGAAGATTTCGAAACACATTGAAAACGGCGAGATCAAGGAGATCATCGAGGAGATGGAGAACTCGGTCAGCTTCTACCATATGCAGAGCATGAATCAGTCGCTGATCGCACTCCTCGCCCACAACAAGATTACCTACGATCAGGCAATTGATGCCTCGAGCGAACCCGACGATCTCTCGCTCAAACTGCGCGAGATGTTCCCGGCTATCGAGGAGCGATTCAGGGAGGGTGAAATGGCACCATCGCCGGCCGATTTTTCCCAGATTACCGAGCTCTTGGAAACCAAGAAGCTCTACGAGGAGATGGAGGAGCGCCATCTCGCCAAGCTGAGCGAGAAGGACGAGCAGATCGAAGCTCTCGAGGCCGATCTCGCGGCCCTCCGGGATCAGATCCAGGAAACCTCCGGGACCACCGACGAGATCCGGCGCGAGGCGGAGATTGCCCGCTCCGAGGCGCAGCGAGTACGTGAAGAGTCGCAGCAAAAAATTAACGCGCTCAACGAGCGAATTCGCGAGCTCAACCAGCAGCTGCAGAACGGCGGCGGAGGCGGCAAGGGATCTACAGGCTTCTTCAAGCGCTGACTCGGCCGGAACGCGGCCGAGGTTTCGAGCAAGAAATCAAGGGTCAAGAGTCAGGCTCAAATTCGACGACACAGAACTCAGGCAGGTGGGAAGACTCCGCCCGAGCGAACGGCTTGACGACCCCGGATCGAAGCCGACTGATCGTGCCCGACCCGTCGTTCCCTCGCATCTTCACCCATCACTCTTCACTCTTCACCTGAAAAGGTCAGCCTCAAAGGCTGATCTTTGCGCTATGATTGCCCGCCGGGAGGGGGTTGTGTCGAACGAAACCAGCGAACGCGATTTCGTGGAAGAGCTGCAGGCTCTCCTCCACGACGGCGAGGAAGAGGCGCTCGAGATCTTTCTACGGCTCGTGCGCCCCGAGGACATCGCGGAGTGGCTCGACTTACTTTCGCTTGAAGACCGCCAACGCATTGTTGGCGTCCTCGATCACGACGCAGCCGGCACGGTGCTCACCGACACAACAGCTTCGATCCGCGCAGAGCTTGTCGAGGAAATCGAGCCCGAACGGCTGGCCCGCATCGCCGAGGCGCTGCCGGCCGATGAAGCTGCAGACCTGATCGGTGAGCTCGAGGTGGCCGAGTCCGAGCAGGTTCTCCACCACATTTCCACTGCCGACGAGGAGGTTCTGCGAAAGCTCCTGACCTATCCCGAGGACACCGCCGGGGGGATCATGAACCCGGAGGTGGTTGCCCTCAGACCGGGTGACACCGTCGACGATGCGATTCGGTTTCTCCGCTCAGCCGATCAAGACACAGTTACCGCTGCGGTCTACGCCGTCGACGAAGAATATCGCCTGCAAGGTTTCGTTCGGCTCCGAAGTCTCGTCACCGCCCGGCCTGCAGCACGAATCGGCGACATCATGGCGACCGACGTCATCTCGGTGTCGGTTGACGCCGATCAGGAAGAGGTCGCGGACCTTGTCGACAAGTATGATTTTGTCGCGATCCCAGTCGTCGACAACGGCAACAAGCTGATGGGCGCGGTCACGGTCGATGACATCCTCGATGTGATCGAGGAGGAGGCGACCGAGGACATCTACAAGATGGCGGGGTCGTCCGCAGAGGAGGAGGAGTCGGCCTCAGTCCTGCACGTCGCCCGTTATCGTCTGCCATGGCTGCTCGTCTGTCTAGCAGGAACTCAGCTCTCGTCGTTTGTCCTCGTCCTCGCATCGCGCGAGGTTGGACTTTATGAGCAGATGTCCGTGTTTACAGCGGCAATCATGGCCATGGCCGGCAACACTTCTCTCCAATCATCCACGACAACGGTCCGCCGCCTTGCCCTTGACACCTTGCCACGCGCGCGTTTCTTCAGCCACATTCTGCGCGAGATCTCGGTCGCCCTGCTGATGGGAATCGTTTGCGGAACCGTCGCCTCGGCTCTCGCCCTGCTCTTCCACAACAATCCCTTGATCGGTTTTGCCTTGGGGCCGGCAATGGCAATCGGAATGTCGGCGGCCAGCCTCCTCGGCACCGCGATGCCGATGGTCCTCGACCTGGTCAACATCGATCCGGCGATCGCTTCGGGGCCGTTGGTCTCGACGATCAATGACTCGCTCGCCCTGACGGTGTACTTCTCCGTCGCCACCGGTCTACTTCTGTTGATCGGATAGATCACGGCCGCAATTCCCACCTCTCCCACGCCACGGCACGCTGCCGCTGGCACCTCGCTGAATGTGGGGGAGGTGAGAAGTACGGACGGCGAATCACGGCGTCCCGTCGTGCCTGTCGCACATCGTGCTCCTTGACGTAGCGCAACTACGACGGCGTCGCCCGATTC
>CBDTWX010000137.1:0-11902 GCA_965364305.1 uncultured Thermoanaerobaculia bacterium | reverse complement strand
GAATACCCTCCCGCCAGTCGCGAAAGATGGTGCCGTGGCACTGACCACACAATCGATAGGATTCGTCAAAACCGATCAGGGTCCCGTTGGCGAGCCGCAGGCGGTCGCGGTCGTCGGGGTTGTGACAATCGAAACACCATC
Source organism: uncultured Thermoanaerobaculia bacterium (assembly GCA_965364305.1). Lineage (GTDB taxonomy): Bacteria > Acidobacteriota > Thermoanaerobaculia > Thermoanaerobaculales > Sulfomarinibacteraceae > Sulfomarinibacter. The sequence goes on along the minus strand of CBDTWX010000137.1, from coordinate 11,761 downwards.
GGTCCGCAGGTCCATGGTCGAGCCGGATATCGTCGTGAAAGTCCTCGAGATCCCGCCGAGTGGTGTCGACATCCATATCTGCGTGGCACTCGGAACAGGGGTAGATCCCCTCCTCGGAGAAGGGCGGCGGCGGCACCCTGTAGTTTCCTGCCGTCTCGTCGAAACCGACCGCCTCCACCTCCGGAGGCAGGGCGAGATCGAAGTCGATTTCCGGGAAATCGGCCGGCCCATACGCTCGACGACCACCGGCATCGTCGCCAACCTGGCCGACACCGCCGCGGACGATCGAGAACAGGGTCAGGAGCGAGAGAGAGACGAAGACGATGAGCAGGACGGTGAGCGAGGTCGACCCTGGGAGGAGTTGATCGGCGGCCATCTTCGGGGACGACGGGCGGTCAGGGCCGTCCGCGGTCGATTTCTCTGGTGAGGATTCGTATTCCGTAACAGATCCAATCTGGGCCGTCCGGCCCTATGGTATCGGGAGTCCTCGCGCGACCATACGCAATTTCGATTCGCGATCGTTGCTTGGCCTTGACCTCGGTCAAGATTAGCAGACCTCGTCAAGTGACAATCGCACAAAAGGGCATGGAACGCGCACCGGATGACCCACTCCAAAAATGCACGCTGAGACGATCCGCGAGCGTGCGAAATGTCGTGTGTATCTATAGAAACGAGGGGCACCCGGCTCCGGTCTGCTCTCGCCATCCATCGGAAGTCTTGTCGTGAGTGGAAAAGCCTCGACATCCGAAAGCCAGGGGCAGAAAATCGGTCTGCTTCCGGATAACCGGTCGGTGTTTCTGAGCAGCGCACCGCAGAGCTACTTCGCGGTCACGGTCGTGCTCAACGACGACGATTCGGTCGAGGACCTCCGGGCCGAGAAGGTGACCGGCGACGTCACCTTCCCGCGCGCGCCGACCAGCGGTGATCCCGCCGACTTTTGCGTGTCGACCGAGATCTCCGGTTCGCCACTCGACACCCAGTGCTACGACATCTCCTTCATCGACGAGGACTATGAGCCGCTCGACCAGGTTTCGTTCCTCTCCTTCCTCGAGTTCAACGTCTCCGCAACCAGCATTGCAGTCCGAAAGAACGGAGCGCTCCTGAATTCGATCGAGCGGTCGGCGACAAACCCGGTCGTCTCTCGTATCACCGTCACGCCGACCGCGACCGAGTCCATGTACACGGTGTGCTGGACCGTGACCGACGGCGACGGAGACGGAATCACCGCCTCGGTGTACTACAGCCCGGATGGCGGAACCGCCTGGCTCCCGGTCGCCGTCGATCAGGGCGGAAGCTGCGCAACCGACCTGGACGCCAATGTCACCATCCGATCGGTTCGACTGGCGCTCGAACCGGGACCCCCGTTTTTTTCCGACGGTTTCGAAAGCGGCAACACGTCCGCGTGGTCGAGCGTGGTCAACTGAGCGGAGCAACATCGGAGGAGGGAGGAATCGGAAGGCGGATCAGCGATCGGGTCATCGTCGGCTTCGATCGGAACTTCGGACCCTTCGGTCGATCTGCATCGTCATGATGAATCCAAGACCCGAGTTGACAGGACCATGATCGTGATGTATTTTACTAACTAGTTAGTTTAAATATCTGGTTAACTGGCTCACGATGACCGTTGAACCATCCCCCCGTTCTTCGCCAACGACCCGGCAACGGATTGTCGAGGCCGCTTCACGAGCGTTCGCGGACCAGGGTTTCGCGGGCGCCAGGGTGGACGAGATCGCCCGAAGCGCAGGCGTCAACAAGGCCCTGCTCTACTATCACATAGGCAACAAACAGGATCTCTACACCGCTGTTCTGACCCGAAACTTCGACCACATGGACGAGGTCCTCACCGCGGCCATGACATCAGAGGGTTCAGCCTCAGATCGGCTTCGGGCGATGATCGCCGGAGTCTCCCGCGGCCTGAAAGAGATCCCAGATCACCCGAAGATTGTGCTCCGAGAGTTCGCCTCGGGGTGGTCCAATCTGCAACCTGAGGTCCTCGAACGGCTGGAGAAGATCATCGGCATGGTCCGCACCCTTCTCGCCGATGGAGTTCATAGCAGGGAGTTCCGCGCCACTGATCCCTTCATGACCCACCTCACCCTGGTCGGTGCCTCTCTCATCCTGAATGCCGTGAGGTCGCTGGATGACCGAGTTGCTGCCTTCGCTCAGGAAACCGGACTCCCGCACGACTCCGATGTGGGTCATTTTCTCGCCGACCTCCTTCTCAATGGAATCACCGCACGTCGAACTGGAGATGCCTCATGAAAAAACCGATCCTGGCGACTGTCTTTGTGTCGACGCTTTTTCTCCTGGCCTTCGGCTGCCGAAAGGCCGACGACGACGGGACCATTCACGCTTCCGGGCACATCGAAGCCACCGAGGTTCGGCTGGCGGCCAAGGTCGGCGGCCGGCTCCTCGAGGCCCCTCTCGAGGAGGGCCACACGGTTGGGGCCGGTGAGCTGGTCGCCCGGCTCGACCCCAGCGCCGCTCAGCACCGGCTGGCCCAGGCGAGGGCCAACGCTCAGGCCGCCGATGCCCAGCTTCGCCTGCTCCTCGCAGGAAGCAGGGCCGAGGATCTCCGTCGCGCCGAGGACCAGATGGCCCAGGCCCGGGCCGAGCTCGATGCCGCACGACGCGACCTCGGCCGTCTTTCCGGTCTGGCGGATCGCGGCTCGGCAACCGAGAAGGCTCGTGACGACGCCGCAACCCGCAAGGAGATCGCGGAGCGATCCGTGGCCGCCGCCCGGTCTCAGCTCGACAAGCTGGTCGCCGGACCGCGCCGGCAGGAAATCGAAGCCGCCCGGGCGCAGCGTGCGGCGGCGGAAGCGTTGGTGGCAGCGGTGGAGCAACAGATCGTGGACGGCACCGTTCTCACCCCGATTGGCGGTGTCATCACGACCCGGGTGGCCGAACCGGGTGAAGTGCTGCCGCCGGGAGCCACCATCGCCGTCCTCACCGATCTCGCTCGGCCCTGGTTGACCGTGTGGATCGACGAGCCGTCCCTTTCGCGGGTCAAGCTCGGGCAACAGGTGGATGTCCGCATCGACGGAAGCGATCGAGTTTTCGAGGGCACGATTTCGTTCATCTCGCCGGTGGCGGAGTTCACGCCCAAAAATGTCCAGACGCCTGACGAGCGTGCAAAGCTCGTCTTTCGGGTCAAGGTGCAGCTGGCGAACCCGGAGGGGATCTTCAAGTCCGGAATGCCGGCCGACGCCTACTTCGGCTGAGGTCGCGTTGGTCTCGAAAGAGCTCCTCGCGGTGCGCGATCTCGTGGTCAGCTATGGGGATCGCAGGGCGGTAGACGGCGTATCTTTCGAGGTAGAAACCGGCGAGGTCGTGGGTCTGATCGGGCCCGACGGCGCCGGCAAGACCTCGACACTCCGCGTCCTCGGCGGTCTTCAAAAAGCCAACGGAGGCGCCGCAACCGCCCTTGGCGACGACTGTTGGCGCAGCCGTCGGGCCCTCCACTCTCGTCTCGGCTACCTGGCCCAACGATTTGCCCTCTACGGCGATCTCACGGTCGACGAGAACATCCAGTTCTTCGCTCTCATGTACGGCGTCCCCGATTGGCGGCGGCGCCGCCGTGAGCTGCTCGATCTGGTCGGGTTGGCGCCCTTCAACACCCGGCTCGCCGACCGCCTTTCCGGCGGCATGAAGCAGAAGCTCGCGCTGGCCTGCACCCTCATCCACTCACCCAGCGCTCTGTTGCTCGACGAGCCCACGACCGGGGTCGATCCGGTCACCCGACGTGAGTTCTGGAGGTTGCTCGCGGATCTGGTCGGCGAGGGGCTGACCCTGCTGGTCGCCACACCCTATCTCGACGAGGCCGAACGCTGTACTCGCGTCCTCTTGATGCACGAAGGAGCGATCCTCGCCGACTCGGTGCCGAAAAAAATTCCCGGCCTGATGCCCGGCATAGTGGTCGAAGTTGCGGCGACGCCCCGCACAACCGCCATCGAGGTCCTTTCGGCCCACGACTCGGTCGGTGACGTGAGCGTCTTCGGCACCTCGCTCCACGTGCACCTCGTCGGCGCACCAGAACCTGAAAAAACCATTCAGAGAATCCTCGGCAGCCACGACATCGAGGTCGCTTCCACTCGCATCATCCCGGCCGGCCTCGAGGACGCGTTCCTCTACCTCACCCGAAAAACGACACCCCCGCTTTCAACGGAGGCAACATGAAGCCAACACTGCGCTCCATCATCCTGGCGGTCGTGCCAGTGATTGCCGGACCCGCCATCGGCGGTGCCGAAACGCTGACCCTCGATGTCGACACCGCGGCGCTCATGGCCATCGAAGCATCGACGTTGACCTTGGCGGCCGAGGAGAGGGTCGAAGCCAGCCAATCGACGGTCAAAGCTGCAGATGCTTCACGGCTGCCGGTTCTCAGCGTCAACGCCGCGGCTGCCTACCAGAGCGCGGTCCCCGAGTTCGCCGCTCCAATCGACGGCCCCGGACAACCTCCGACCGTGATCTTTCCAAACATCCAGAACACCTACAGCGCGGACATTGTGGTTTCGCAGCCGATCTACACAGGAGGCGCCATCGACGCCAACCGCGAGGCGGCGCAGCTCGACCGGTCGGCGACGACGTGGTCGCAGAAGCTCACGGCGATCGATCTTTCGAACCACGCGCGAACGCTCTATTGGTCGGCAGTGGCTGCCGCGGCCGGTGTCGACGTGGCCCATGCCCAGCTCAAGCGCACCAGGCGCCTGGCCGAGGACGCTCGAGCCCTGCGCGACGCGGGAATGGCTGTCAACGCCGATGTCTATGCCGCCGAGGCTCGCGTTTCCGCGGCCGAGGTCGACCTCATCCGAACCCGAAACACGGAAGAACAGTCTCTCGCACGGCTCCGTTCTCTGCTCGGTGTGGGGGCCGAGATCGAGTTGGATCTCAGAGACGCCGGTACCGACCGCATTCCTCCTTCTCCACCCGACCTGGCAACTCTTGAACGCGCGGCACTGGAGAGGCGGCCCGAGCTCAGAATCACCGATGCCCATATCGACGGGCTCGGCGCCCGCGCGCGGTCGGTCAACTCACAGCGCAGGCCCAAGGTGGCCGCTTCGGGCCAATGGCTCGTAGCGCGCCCCAACCAGCGGTACCTCCCGCTCGAGGATGTCATCAACGACTCCTGGCGCGTCGGGATCGGGGCCAGCTGGCAGATCTTCGACGGCAGCCGAACCAAGGAGCAGGTGGCCACCGTTCACGCCGAGCAACGCGCCCTGCAGCACGACCGTGCCGAGCTCGAACGCCAGATCCTGCTCGAGGTCGCGACTGCGCGCCTGGAGCTCGAGTCCGCACTCGAGGCCATCGTCGCAGCCGACGCCTCGGCCGACGCGGCAGCGGCCTGGGAGGAAGCCTCGAGCGAACGCTACGCCGCCGGACTCGCCATGCTGTCCGAGCTTCTCGACGCCCAAACCGATCTGACCTCGGCCGAGGTCGCGCAGATCACAACGCGGGTCAGCGCGTGGATCGCCGACGCGGCGCTGCGCCGGGCGGTGGGCCGGTGACGGCACTTTCTGTCTCCACCGCTCGCACCGCCGAGATCATGGTCTCGGCGACCGAGCTGACCCGCACATTCGGCCAGTTCGTGGCCGTGGACCGGGTGTCCTTCGAGGTTGCGCCGGGCGAGATCTTCGGTTTCCTCGGCTCCAACGGCGCTGGCAAGACCACGGTCATCCGCATGCTCTGCGGTCTCTTGAAACCGACCTCCGGCAGCGGCACGGTGGCCGGATTCGACATCGCCTCGAGGGCAAACGATGTCCAGGGCCGAATCGGCTACATGTCGCAAAAGTTCTCGCTGTACGGCGATCTGACGGTCGATGAGAACCTCCGTTTCTGGGCCGGCGCGCAAAGGCTCTGGGGCAGAGAGTTCGAGGCGCGCCGCACGTGGGCCTACGACATGACCGGCCTCGGATCACGGAGGGACGCGCTCGTGGCCGATCTTCCGGGCGGATTCCGTCAGCGCCTCGCCCTTTCCTGCGCCCTGCTCCACCGCCCGCCGGTGGTCTTCCTCGATGAACCCACCGGCGGCGTCGACCCGGAGGCGAGACGGCGTTTTTGGGATCTCATCGACGATCTCTCGGTGGAAGGGATCACCGTCTTCGTCACCACCCACTACATGGACGAGGCCGAGCGCTGCCACCGGGTCGCCCTGATGCACGCCGGCAAGCTCCTCGCTCTCGATACGATCCCCGAGCTCAAGAAGATCTTCGCGCCCGGGTCGGTGCTCGAGATCGAGTGCCCCTCCGCTGCGCGTGCCCTCGACGACCTCGAGATTCTCCCGGAGGTGATCGACGCGGCCCTCTTCGGCAACCAACTGCACGCGGTCGTGACCAGCCCCGAGGATGCTCGTGTGATCCAGAGCCACCTCGAAGCACGGGGGTTCGACCCGGTGAAGGTCCGCCCGGTACCGCCATCGCTCGAAGACGTCTTCATCCGTTCGATCCGCGAGGCCGAGGAGGGGCAGCAAAGGTGATCCGACGCGTCCTCGCCACCACGGTCAAGGAGATCCTCCAGCTCAAACGCGACTGGAGGACCGCGCTGGCCCTTCTCGGGATGCCGGTGGTCCTGCTGATGATCTACGGTTACGCCCTGAGCTTTGACGTCACCGACATCCGGCTCGGCGTGGTCGATCAGAGCCGCACCAGGACGTCCAGGCACGTTGTCGAGGCGTTTCTCAAAAGCGGCTACTTCGTGCAGAAGGCCGTGGTCGCCGACACCCGACCGCTCGACGATCTCTTCACCACCGGTGCCATCCAGGCAGCGCTGGTCATCCCGGCTGACTTCGCCTCGCAGACTGCGGCACGAATGCCGACGTCGATCCTCTTCGTCCTCGATGGTTCCGATTCGCAGACCGCCAACACCGTGTTCGGCTATGCCCGCCAGATCGTCGCATCGCAGATCGGGAACCTCTACGAAATCGAGGTCCGTGCCGCCTACCAGGCGGTTCCCCTCGTCTGGTACAACCCCGATCTCAAATCATCGATATTCCTGGTGCCCGGTCTGCTGGCCTTCATCCTCATGGTGTCCTCGGTCATCGCGACCTCCCTCGCCGTGGTGCGCGAAAAGGAACGCGGCACCATGGAGTCTCTTCGCGCCACACCGCTGCGCGCGATCGAGCTGTTGCTGGGCAAGACGCTCCCCTACCTCCTCGTCGCGTCGGTGTCGGCCGCCGGATCTCTCTCTCTGGCATGGGCCCTTTTCGACGTGCCGATTCGCGGTTCGCTGGTCTGGCTGGCGGTGGTCACGCTGCTCTTCCTCGCCGGTGGGCTCGGTTGGGGTATTTTCATCTCCACGCTCGCCGAGACCCAGCAGCTGGCCTTCCAGCTGAGCCTGCTCTCGTCGATGCTCCCGACCCTCTTGCTGTCGGGCTTCATCTTCCCCATCTCGTCGATGCCGAAGGCGTTGCAGATCCTCACTCACATCGTGCCGGCCCGGTACTACATCTCCGCTCTCCGTGCGATCGTACTGAAGGGCGTCGGCCCCGAAATCTGGTGGGATCAGGCGGGCGCCCTGATCGTCTACGCAAGCATCGTGCTGCTGTTGGCGACCATTCGCATGGTTCGGAGTCTGTGATGCGGATGCTCTGGAACATGCTGGTCAAGGAGCTCATTCAGCTCAAGCGAGACCCGAGGGTTCTCTCGGTCCTCTTCATCGCGCCGGTTGTGCAGCTGACCCTGCTCGCCTACGCGGCCACCACCGACATCAAACAGATCGAGCTTGTCATCTGCGACCTCGACCGTACCGCCGCGAGCCGCGGGCTGGCCGAGGACTTCACCGCCTCGACGTACTTCCGGCGGGTCGCGACGGTGGATACCCAGGCAGACCTCGACGGGTGGCTTGAAAGCGGCAAAGCGCGGGTAGCCGTCACCATCCCCGCCGGCTTCTCAACCGAGCGGGCTGCGGGTCGCACCGGCACCGTCCAAGTGGTCGCGGACGGTTCCGACGCCATGGTCGGGACCCTCGGTCTCGCTTACACCCAGGGGGTCATGCAGGCGGCGGCCGAAAGGGAGGGCGCCCGATTGCCCCTGGAGCTGCGGCCGAAGGTTCTCTACAACCCCGATCTCCTGAGCCGCTGGTTCATCGTCCCCGGGGTGTTGGCCCTGATCATCGTCATCATGACGATGATGCTGTCTTCGATGGCGATCGTCCGAGAGACTGAGATCGGAACCATGGAGCAGCTCCTCGTGACGCCGCTGACCCCGAGCGCGGTCATCGCCGGCAAGCTGGTTCCCTATGCTCTGGTCGGTGTCGTCGAGTTCCTGACCACGCTTTCGGTGGTGCTCTTCTGGTTCCAGGTCCCCCTGCGAGGCTCATTCTGGACCTTGTGCCTGCTGACCGCCCCCTTCATCGTCTGCTGCCTCGGGCTCGGTCTCCTGGTTTCGACCCTGTCCCGCACCCAACAGCAGGCGATGATGATCTCGACCTTCATCTTCATGATGCCGCAGATCTATCTTTCGGGATTCGTCTTTCCGATCCAGAACATGCCGCAGGTCTTCCAGTGGGTCACCTACGCCATCCCGCTGCGCTACTACGTCACGATTCTGCGGGGCGTCTTTCTCAAGGGCGCCGGTCTCGACGTGCTGTGGTTCGAGGGCCTCGTCCTGGTCGTCATGGCTTTCGTCATCCTCAGTCTTGCTCGGCTGCGCTATAGAGTACGGCTGGGGTGAGGCTACTCGATGATGGTCCCCGTCACCACGACGAACACGGTCTCGGCGCCGCCCTCGATCGAGGTCTTGCCGATCACCGCCTTCTGGCCCTCACGCAGATCGATGTCGGTCTGGATTCCGGTCTGCATGTAGCGCGTCGTTGTCTGGCCACCCTCGACAAAGGTATGGGGGGCCTGGACGCCGGCGTTGAGCCCGTCGAGCCTGATCGACCGGCCGGAGGAGTCCTCGGTCACGTGCAGCCTGTCGAAGTAGAACTCGTAGCGGGCCTCGCGGTCGTCGGCGAGGCGCTTCGGCAGAATGCCGTTGATCTTGCCCTGGCTGCCGTTGCGGACTCGCACGGCCGTGACCTCGATCAAATTCACAGTGGTGTAGCCAAAGATATCCTGGAGCTGGACGGCGACGCCGTCGAGATCCGCCGGCACTGAGGTCGAGGGGGGGCCCTCCTTGGTCGCCATTAAAAAGTAGACGGTGAGCTCGACGTTGGGCTCGCGAACCGGCGCCACATCAAGGCTGCGGATCGCCGCCTCGATAGCCGGCAACTGCGATTTCGGCCCCGTCCAAGCGATCACTCCAAGATCCTTATCATTCTGCGTCCTGCCGCCGAAAACAAAAAGGATAGACGATACTTTGCGGACGTCCGCGTACTGGAGCTTGAAGATCTGGGTCACCTGTTCACCGTCGGCGGTCGGGGTCGGCGCTACCAGAGCGGTGGTCTCTTCTTGTGAGTCGGCCGGTGTCGCAATCAGGGCGATCATGACCAGGGCCACGGCGAGGAGGTTTGATCTACGCATTTTCCTTGTCTCCTTTCGGGTCGACGATCCAGTAGATGACCACCTCCGGATCGTCGGTGAGTATCTTGACGGTCATCGGTTCGACCGATGCCGACGCCAAAGCCAAGGGCTCGCGTCGCGCCGTCGGGAGATCGGCGCTGGCGAGCCGCGTCGATTCGATTTGGACACTTTCCGGAGGCGTCTGCGGCGCAACCTCAGGGGAGGGCTCGATGCTCTCGGCGGTGTTCAGGGCGGGAATCGGTCCTGTAGCCGCGGCCGGAACCGCGGGAGGTACTTTGCGCTCGGCAACAATGGATTGCGGGGGAGCTCCGTCCTGGTGCAGAACCACTGCCACTACCAGAAGTGCCGCCATCACGGCCCCGGCGAGCGCAAGGCGTCGCCCTCCAGCGGGCACCTCAAGAAACCGTTGCCGACGATCGGCGAGATTCGCCAGCACCGCGTGGCGAACCGAGCCCAACGTCACCGAGCCGACGGCCTCTCGGTCCAGCCGAAGAAGGTCCTCGCGTTGTGCCCGGAGCTCTCCCGCGAGTCCGCGGCATGCGGCGCACCCCGAGAGGTGCACTCCGAGCTTTCTCGAACGGCGCGGGCCGAGATCGCCGCCGATCTCGAGGGCGATCAAACGGTGCCAGCGGGAACAACTCATGTTCTCTCTCCCATGTCTTCGACGGCCTCGCGGAGTTTCAGACGACCGCGGCTGAGGTGGGCGCGGACGGTGCCGCGGCGACAGCCCAGGGCCCTCGCCACCTCGTCCATCTCGAGGTCCTCGAGGTCGCGGAGCACGACGGCGGCACGTTCCCTGTCGCTCAATCTGTCGAGGGCAGCGGCGAGCAGCCGCCGGGCATGGGCGGCATCACCGTAACGCTCCTGCTCGGGTCTCCCAGCGGCCACCTCCGCGGCCCTTCGGTCCTCCTCCAGGGCCGCCTCGGGTCGCCGGCGGCGCCGCCGAAGCGCCGACAGAGCGAGGTTGACCGTCACGCGGTAGAGCCATGGCGCCGGGTCGCGGTCGGGGTCGATCTTTGAAAGATGGCGGTGCAGACGAAGAAACGTTTCCTGGGCGATGTCGCGCGCATCCTCGACGTTGCGAACCACACGCCAGGCCGTCCGCAGGACGGTCCGCTCGTGCGCGGCGACCAGCTCGCCAAAAGCGACCGCGTCGCCCTCGCGCGCCCTGCGGACCAGGCTTGGGGTGTCAGATGCATTCACGTCGGTCGCCAGCATATCGAGGATGAGAGCAACTGACCCGTTCATCGCGTCCAACCATCGCCGTCCTTTCACTAGAGCTTTACTCCGGTGGGCGGTCAATCGTTGAGGGGCGGCAGCAGTCAGCTGCAGGACCAGCGACAGCATCCAGAGGCAGCATCCAGAGGCAGCGTCCAGAGGCAGCGTCCAGAGGCAGCGTCCAGAGGCAGCGTCCAGAGGCCTATGGGGAACGCGACATGGTCACCTCCGGGTCGTTCATGGGTGATGGGGTAGCCGGTGAGGTCGGTGGTGTCAAGGGCAAGCCGGCCTCGGAGGCCGGTCGTTCCGACCCTTGACACCACCGACCTCACCGGCAGGGGGAACGCCAGTAACGACCCGGAGGTGACCATGCTCGACTCGCTCCCCACCAGCAACCTCATCGCTGACCGCAAGGCCCTCGAAGCCGCCGGCATCGCTTTGGCACTCGTCGCACGGGTTCCGGCGCCGCTCAAGAGCCTCGCGGACCAAGTCATCCGGTCTGCGACGTCGGTAACCGCAAACCTCGCAGAGGGCCACGGACGGATCGGAAGAGACCGTGCCCATCACTGGCGGATTGCCTATGCTTCCGCGATGGAGGTGGACTGTCACCTCAGGCTTCTGTGCGTTACAGGTGCCGTGCATCGCGGAAAAGCAGCCACCGCCTTGCAGCTTTTCGACGAGGTCCGCGCAATGACTTGGAGACTCTTGAATCCGAATCGCTGAATGGTGCATCTTGCATCCCGCATCCCGGATGAGGGTGGGTGGGCGGTTCTATCTGCGTTCATCTGCGTGATCTGCGGTTTCTCCGTGGATGGGTGGGTGGACTCATCACGGTTCTCGCCGCCGCCTCCGATTCTGATGCTGGCGCAGAACCCGCTGCTCACGACTGTCACAGCCACAGAGAACTCCGGGCTCACTCGGCGTGGCGAAGAACGGCCAGGGGGCGTACCGCCAGGGCGCGGGCGCTGGCCGCCAGGCCGGCTCCCACGCTCAGCGCTACTGTCGTGGCGATCGCCGCCGCGTAGGACGCAGGCGCCCACGCCCAGGCGATCTCGAAACCGAGGCGGGTCACCATCCACGCCA
>CBDTWX010000136.1:0-11912 GCA_965364305.1 uncultured Thermoanaerobaculia bacterium | reverse complement strand
CCAGCCGATGGCGCCGAGCTGCTCGGACCCGTCGACCAGGATCACGTGCGCATCGGTCACCGGCCGCGGCAACTCGTCGCGCACAATCTTCCATGGGTGGGCGCAGCTCCCGGGGATTCGTACGATCGCGACTGGAGGATTGAGGCGACGGGCGATCTCCTCGAGCAGGGTCGTCTTGCCGCTGCCCTTGGGACCGATGATGGCGCACCGCCGGCCGAGTGAGTCGAGCCGATCTTCGAGTCGCCGCCAGGAGAATTCCGCGGATCGGAAGGTCAGCGACTCGATCCGGCGGCCGGAAAAGGGGTTCTCCGAGGGACGACGGACGGTGATCTCGGCGCTCACGAGAGCTCCACCTCGACCGGCTGCGGTCCGACCAGCAGATCGAGCCGCTCGGTCTCGCCGCCCGGCAGCACGACCAGTTCGATCGCCCAGGCGAGGGTGATCAGCTTTCCCGAAAAGGAGTAGGGCTCACTGGGGACGCGGAAACGGAAGGAACGGCCACCAGCGAGATCGGGGCTTGAGATGCGTTTCTTGTCCACAACCTCGATGTCCTGCGAGCCCTTGCCCTCGGTGTACCAGAAGAGGCGGATCTCGATCGCCCCGGCATCGTCATCGAGGTGCCACGACACCTTGCCTTCGATGGTCTCACCCGGTTTGAACCAGCGCCCGCCGTCTCCGGTGTCGATGGTCAGCATCTTCAAAGGTCCTCGACCCGCATCGGCCGAATCGTGATCGGGAAGTTCTGCCCGACGTCGGGCCACCGATCGATCACGCCCTTGACCTGGATCTCCCACACGATCTTGTTGTTTTTGGCGGTAAAGCTGTGCATGGTGTCGCCGGGAATCACGACCGCTGCGGCGCCTTTGGGGATCTCCCAGTCGTTGCCGGTGTCGACCAGGTCGTGGGCGGCGAAGACCTCGCGGTCGGTGTGGGTGTCCGTGCCGCGTTGGTAGGTCGCCTCCTCCCGCCCCTCGAGGAAAATGCGGAGGTGCTGGATTCGAGACGCCCGGCCGGTGAAGCTCCAGTTGAGGCGGAGCTCATCGCCGAGTCGGGCCGCTGCCGTCTCGAGCGTCAGTCTCGGTCTGGGGTTGACGAGCGCCAGGGCGAGGTAGGCGACCCCACCGATCGCCGCCAAACCGACGAGCACGAATGGAATCAGGAAGATGGTCAGAAACCAGTCCGGATGTCCGCGCTCCCAGCCTTTGACGGCCTGAAAGACAAATACCGACACGATGCCGTTCCAGAAGAGGGCGAAAAACAGCGCGCCGAAGACCTTTCCCAGTGGGCTGACCTGTGGTTCGAGAACCAGCGGCCCCTCGATGGGCTCCGGTTCCTCCGGGCTCTCCCCCGCCGTGATCTTCCCGGCACGCATCTGTGCCCACGCCCACCGGCTCAACGCCCCACCGGCGATGAAAAAGATCAACGGCAGGAGACCGAGCAGGTGCTTGGGACGGAAGCCTTTTTCGAGGAGCGATCGACCCGGGTTGCCCGGATCGACCCAGCAAGCAACCGTCGACCCATCGGGATAGCGGCCGACGACGTCCCGAGCGTTGTCGTAGCCGGACGAGAGGGCGGAGAAGAAATCAACTCTGTTGGACCGCCAGGTCCGACCACCGGCCTGGTACTCGTAAAGCACGTCGGGCCGGTGGGACGTTCCGTCGTCTGTCGACCACGAACGGACGGTCGAGTCGATGACGGTGCACGGCACCTCGATCCAGCCCATCGCCTGGGCCTGGCTGACGGCCGGCACGACGAAGAGAAAGAGGAACAGGGCGCCGCCGACAACGGTGAAGATCAGTCCCATGGCCAGGGCAATCTGGTGCCCCCGTCCCTTGGCGGCCTTTTGTGAGATCGACTGCGAATCGGCGTCGTCCTCGGATGAAGATCCCCTCCACATAGCCCAGAGACCGATACCGCCGATGGCCACGAAGATCAGGGGGAAGAAAACGACCAGGGCGATCCACGGGACGCGCCGCTGGAGGACAGAGAGTGAAGGGTGGTTCGGGTTGACCCGGCAGGTGGCAAGGCTGCCGACGGGGTATCGCGCTGCGGTGTCGCGGGCGCGGTCGAATTTCGAGGTGGCGTTGTCGCCGCGAACGACCCGGGTGCCTTCGAAATCCTTGCCGTCGATTCGGTATCGGTAGCGTACGTCCGGTCGGTAAGGGTTCTCATCCTCTCCGGTGTTCTCGACGCCGCTGGAGATGATGGTGCAGGTGGTTTCGGGCCAAAACCATGGCGCCGCCTCGCGCAGTGCCTCGCCAAGGATCAAGAACACGAAAAGGCTGCCGATGAGAAAGAAAATGCCGAAGAACAGCGTGCCGGCGACCTTACCGGTGAATGACCCGCATCCGGACGGTTTCTCTGACGTGGTGCCGACTGATATCTGCATGAGCCAAGTTCCACCACAATTGTAACGGGCGAACAGATTTCGATACTCAATCGTTGACTATGAGCTGCCCCGCCCGCCCAGATCCTTCCTCGGACGCCGACGCGTCCTCCTCAGGATGACAATCTGAAGCGACGTCCTTTCAATCTGTCATCCTGAGAGAGTTCGACGAGCGAAGGATCTGGGTGGGCGGGTCGTAAAAACGTTCTATCGTTTAACGTTCAAACGTTCAACGTCTTGGTCGGGTGGGCGGGAATTCCGAATTCCGAATTCCGAATTCGTCACTCGTTCGCGTGCTCGGTGCCGGTGTTCAAGAGCGTCGAGACGTGATCGTCGGCGAGGCTGTAGTAGACCATCCGACCGTCGCGTCGTGCCTGCACGAGATCGCGATCGCGCAGGAGACGGAGCTGGTGACTAACGGCGGAAACCGATAGCTCGGCCAGGACGGCGAGATCGCAGACGCAGAGCTCCTTGGTCACGGTCAGGGCGTGGAGAAGCTTGAGTCGAGTGGGGTCTGAAAGGGCTGAAAACAGACGGCTGACCTGTTCGATGGTCTTGTCCGGCAGGGTGCGCTCCTGGACGAAGGCGACCGTTTCTGGATTGATCTCGTTGATGGTACACAGGTTCGATGTGAAATCGGTGTCACTCATGCGCGCATTCTCCCCGATGCAAACCTTGGCGTCAAGTTGCGGCACGTCTCAGCATGCCTTTTTGTAGGGGAGGGGTTTATCCCCTCCCTTAGATCGAACCCGGCAGGGAAATCCGCTTCCGGGAAGGTTTCATGTTTCAGCCCCGGTCCATCACTGCCTTGTGGCCGTAAAAAATCACGCCGGCCTCGCCGTCCCAGGAGATGCGACGGAACTCGAGCCGTACCGGCATGCCGATTTCAAGCTCGGCCGGGTCGGCAAGATCTCCGATCTGGACCATGACCCGCACCCCTTCCATCAGCTCGACCAGCGCAATGGGGAGCGGTGTTTGCTCGGTGAATCCAGCCGGCGGCACTCGGACGATGGTAAAGGTTACGACCTTGCCGTCCCTCGGGAGGACGATGTTCTCGAATGTGGAACCACCGCACCCGGAGCAGACCACGCGGGGCGGGTAGTGCACCTTCTCACAGTCCTCACATTTGGCGGCCTCGAGACGGTAGCGTTGCGGAAACTCGCGCCAGCTTCGTGCGGGAGAAATCATGAGGCCACCTCCAGAATGTGAACCACGGAGCTTCCCCCGGAACCACCCATGTTCTGGGCAAGCCCGACCTTTGCGCCCTCGACCTGACGCTGCCCTGCTTCACCACGCAGCTGGGTGACGATTTCCGCAACCTGGGCGACGCCGGAAGCCCCCACGGGGTGGCCCTTGGATTTCAGGCCGCCCGATGGGTTGACCGGGATCTTGCCCTGCAACGAGGTGAGACCGTCTTCGACCGCCGACGCGCCGTAACCCGGATCGAAGAGGCCGATCGCCTCGGTGGCCATGATCTCGGCAATCGTGAAGCAATCGTGGACCTCGACGACGTGGATCTCGTCAGGCGTCTTGCCGGCCATCAGGTAGGCTCGTTCGGCCGCCCTGCGGACCGCACCGAGCTCGATCAGATTCGCGCGGTTGGCAAGCGTGATGGTATCGGTCGCGAGCCCCGAGCCGATGATCTTGATGATCGGCCTCTCACCGACGAGCTCACGGGCCCGGTCAACGGTGGTCAAAACCAATGCCGCCGCCCCATCGGTCACAGGTGAGCAGTCGAGGAGGTGAAGCGGGTCGGCCACCATGGTCGATTCCAGGACGTCCTCGACGGTCACCTTGAGATGATATTGGGCGTGGGGATTGAGGAGTCCGTTGGCGTGATTCTTGACCGCTACCGCCGCCAGCTGCTCGATCGTGGTGCCGAACTTCTCCATGTGGGTCCGCGCCAACATGGCGTACAGACCGGGGAAGGTGATGCCGTGGAAGCCCTCCCACTCCTGGTCGGCAGCGCTGCCCAGCGCGTATGTCGCGTCGGCGCCATCGACATCGGTCATCTTTTCGACCCCGGTGACGAGGACCGTATCGGAAAGCCCCGATGCGACCTCGGCGAAACCGGTCCTCAGCGACAACCCGCCGGATGCGCAGGCCGATTCGACCCGCGACCCGGGAATGCCCGCCATCCCGAGCTCATCGGCGAGCAGCGAAGCGAGGTGCTCCTGACCGACGAAGAGACCGGGCGACATGCACCCGACAGTCATCATGTCGATCGAGTCGACCCCGGCGTCGGAAAGGGCCGCCAACGCGGCCTCCGCCCAGATCGTGCGCAGGCTCTTCTCCCACAGCTCTCCAAAGTCGACCATTCCGATTCCTACAACGGCAACGTCTCGCATACCCACCTCCCTCACTCGGCCATGCGGATCTTGCCGCGGAGCTTGGCGTAGGTGCCGTAGTCCACGTAGATCTGGTTTTCATCGAGCTGCGGCCGCGTCATCGGAGCGCGGTCGCGGACCACCTCGACGCGGTCGGTAATGCGAAAGACGAAGGAGTCCGATCCCGCGCCTGAACCGAAGGAGGTCAACAGCACCAGTTCGCCGGGCTTGACGATGTCGAGAACGGCGGTGAAGCCGATCGGAGAGGCGCCGGAGTAGGTGTTGCCGAGCCACGGCGAGAGCCAACCCGTCTTGAGCTGCTCGTGGGTGAAGCCCAGCTTCTTGCCGACGCGCATCGGGAACTTCCCGTTGGGCTGGTGGAAGATGGCGTGAGCGAAGTCCTTGGGTTCGAGACCGGCGTTTTTCATGATGCCCTTGGCCGCGTTCATGCTGGTGCGAAAGTAGGCGGGCTCGCCGGTGAACCGGCTGCCGTGCCGCGGGTAGTGCATGTACTCGCGCCGCCAGAAATCGGGGGTGTCGGTGGTCCACGAGTAGGTCTCCACCACCTCGGCGAGGATGCGGTCGTCGTCATCGCCGAAAATAAACGCGGCGGCGCCGGCTGCCGCGGAGTACTCGAGAGCATCTCCCGGTGCGCCCTGCGATGTGTCGGCCCCGATACCGACGGCGTACTTCACCTCGCCGGCCCGGACGAGCGATTGGGCGACGAACATGGTTTCCGTGCCCGCCTTGCACGCGAACTCGTAATCGGCGATATGGATGTCCGGGGTGGCGCCGATCGCCTCGGCGACGATGGTCCCGGACGGTTTGACCGCGTAGGGGTGGGACTCGGAGCCGATGTAGAGGGCACCGATGTCCACCGGGTTGACCCCACCGGACCGAGCGAGGGCGTTGCGCATAGCCTCGACCGACATGGTGACCGTGTCCTCGTCGGCGCCGGGCACCGATTTCTCATGGAGTTGGAGGCCGCGCCGGTAGGAGGGCGCGTCGGCCCCCCACACCTTGGCGATCTCCTCGAGCTTGATTCGACGCCTCGGGATGAAAGCGCCGTAACCGACGATGCCTACGCTCATAGATCCTCCAAGTGCTGAGATTGGATCGCTTAGGCGATGACGCGCTGCGACAAAAAGCAGTCTACACAGCCGCGATGGGGGTGTAAAGCAGGCCCGCTTTCGCCGTCGGAGGAGAAGCTGGTTTGGAGCGATTTCTGTTAACATGATCATATGAGCACAAACGACATCGTTTGACGAGTTGTCGTGGCAAGAACGACAGTCTCATTGAGACGACACATCTGAACGAGGAGGGTCGGAAAATGCGAGTGCTGCAATCGTGTATGGCGGTGGCGATCGTTGCGACGGCGGCGAGTACGGCCGCGCAGAACTGGGAGCAGAGTCTTCCGAAAAAGCCGTTCTCGGCAGAGTATGTGATGACGGTGGGAGGGAAACCGATGCCGGGAATGCCGCCGATGAAGGTGGCAACCTCCGAACGCGCGGTGCGGGTCGACTTCGGTTCTCATGTGGCGATCGTCCAGCTGCGACCTGGCGCCGCTCAGGTGAGCACGTTGATGCCTGCCGACAAGACCTATACCAACCAAAGCTTGCCCTACGACTCCGAGGATCTCGAGGCCTACCTTTTCATGTTGGCCCCTCCCGACGGATACGAGGCCGCGTGCGAGCAAGAGGGAATCGTCTGCGAGAAGGTCGGAGTGGAGGAGGTCGACGGGCGCCGAGCCGATCGTTGGCGTGTCGAGGATCCGGCCGAAGGAACGGGGGAAAGCTGGATCGACTCCGAGCTGAGAATTCTCCTGAAGGCCACCGATGCCGAGGGGAACGGAATGGAAGCCCGCAATATCTCGATCGCGGCGTCGCCCCCCTCTCTGTTCGAGGTGCCTGGTGATTACACGCTCGCCGGCGGCGAGGCGTGGTGACGCCGATGCCGCGCGGGTCCTTTTCGAGGGCCGCCGCAATCCTGGTCATCGGGGTGCTTGTCGGTCCGCCGATATGTCATTCGCAGGTGTTGGTGGATGACCTGACACCGTGGTGGCTGTGGGCCGACAGCTGGCGGGGCGAGTTCTCATACATCGAGGAGACCAAAGCGGCGCATTACGTCGACCAGTCGAGCTACGTCAAGGGTGCGCTTGTGCTCGACAAAAGGGAGGTCAAGGGGTGCACCGTAGAGTGGGTCGGTGAGCAACCCAACCGTGCGACGCTCGTCGAGCACGGTGAGGGCCGGATGAACGAACAGACCGAGGTTGCGAACATTCGCGGGAGCACCTCCTCCAGCGCCCGCGGGGTCTTTCCCCTTTCACCTCAGAGCGGTCTTTCGTTCTCGATGGAGAATCGGGGCTACAAGATCTACCTGACGGCAGCCAACGATGCCACAGTGAGCGGCACGTTTCACGTCGATGCGGCGGTTGATGCTTCGGGGGTGCACCAGGAAACCAGGCGTAACGACGCCGATGATGAGGTGGTGGAATTCGCCGACACCGCCTACAAGTCGATTCCTGAATCCGTTGGTGTTCTCGATGACAGCCTGATCGAAAAGCAGGGCGGTGGTGACCTTTCGTACCGCCACGAGCTCCACTGGGTGCTCCAACCGCGACACGACATCGACCGCTGGGCTGTCGAGTACACCGACTTTCTCGAGCTCCAACGAAAAACTTTCATTGACCGGCAACAGTCGATCATCGATGATTTCGACTGCGACGGAGAGAATTCCGGAAAGGTCTACTGCAGGGCCGCGCGGATGGCGCTCGAGAATGTCGACCGGAGGGTGGCGCGGCTGACCGACGATTGCCGTCGGATCCTCGGCAAGCTTCTGAATAACGAGTGCCCGGGATTTGCCAGGGGTATGCGAGCAACCGGGCGAGCGTGGCAGTACGAGCACGCGGTGTGCACCAGCCCGGCCATGACCTGTGATGTAATCCACCGGTCCGCATTCGACTACTTCGACTCGGGACCGACCGGTGATTTCGTCGTCACATACCGGCGGTTTCCGAACTACATGACCTGCCTGTACACCTTCGACGAGTTCGAAGAGATCGCGACGATGGGTTCGACCGACTGGTTCTCCCAGGCGCTGGGACAGTGAATGCCGCGCCTCGACACCGCCTTCGATCGGCGCGGGTACACTGTGGGACGTCATTGCCTATGTGCTCGGGAGCGATTCCATGAGAGTAAGACAGTCTATCGGTCTTTTCACCGTGCTTGCACTTGGCTTTTCAATCGGACCAGTCGTCGCCGACGAGCCGGGGCGTGAGTTCAGGGCCGAGGGCGTTGGTGACTTTCGTAGCGGTGCAAACCGGATCAACGTGGTCTTGATAGCCGACCGCTTCACATCGGTGCAGGAGGCGCAACAGCTCGCAAGTCTTCTCGAAAAGGGCGGCCAGGGCACGCTGCTGTCCGCGCTCAGGGGCCGATCGGACGGCCGGATCCGATTCGGCGCGCTCGAGAGATGGTGCGCGCTGGTCGTGGTCGAACCCGAGGGCCGCGGATACCGATACCTCTTTCTCACGCCGCGCCGGATCGAGATTCACGAGAAGGAGTTCGCTAAGGACTCGCTCGACTACCCGTTCGGGATCGCCGAGTTCGTGGTTGACGGTTTCGGTAGGGGCGAGGGCAGTCTCCACGTGGCGGCTGCACTGCGGATCGACGCCGACGGTCACATCGAGATCGAGGACTTCGACGGGGCAGATGCGCGCCTCGAGGGTATTCGACAGGTCCGGTAGCGCACAGCCACCCACCCCGGAGTAACCGCAGATCACGCAGATTGACGCAGATGGCGGCACACCCATCCCTTTTGGATCCCCACCCACTCAGATCCTTCGATCGCCGGGCTCACTCAGGATGACATCTGCTGGCGTTCATCCTGGAGGGGACGCAAAGGCGCCCGTTGAGCGGAACGCCTCCGCAACATGTCAGTCTGAGGAAGACCTTGGGTCCGACGAAAGATCCGTTCGCTTCGCTCAGGACAAGCCTGGGTGGGTGGCTTGAGGAAGCGCGTTTCCGAATCCGATCCGATAGAGTCCTCGTCGGACGCTTCGCATCCTCGCTCGGAATGACAAGCTGAGGCATAACCCCCGGGGAGTCGGTCGGGATGAAAGGGCGGTATGGCGAAGAATGTGTCATTCCGAGCGAGGCCGGAGGCCGAGTCGAGGAATCTGTGGGGAAGCTCGCGGAAACTCAAATAATCGGCGTGCATCTGCGTTATCTGCGTGATCTGCGGTTACTCCGGGGTGAGTGGGCGGATCCAGCATCCAGCATCTCGCATCCAGGGTTATCGGGCACGGAGACGGAGACGGGCACTGAGACGAGCACGAGCACGGAGACTGGACTGGACAATAATGACGTTTGTTCCCCTGGCAACGGAAGCATGTACTATTGGCCGAGGAGGGTTCATGGCACATTCAAAAGACGACAAAGGCACGATCGAACGGCGTGATGTTCTCAAGCTCGGGACGGCCGCCGCGGCGGGTTTCGTGGCCAAGAGCGTGATGGGTGAAACCCCTCGGAAGATGCCCGGCTTGCCGAACAACCCGGCGACTCCCGACGCGATGCCGATGCGGAACCTCGGCAAGACCGGGTTCCAGGTCGGGATCTTCAGCCTCGGGGGGCAGTCCGCGATCGAGCAGGCGGACAACTTTGACGTCGCGGTGCCGCTGATCGAGAAGGCGCTCGATCTGGGTGTCAACTACGCCGACACCTCGGCTCGGTATGGCGGGGTGGAGGACCGCTGGAGCGAGCAGTACTTTGGCGAGGTGATGAAGACAAGACGGTCGGAGGTCTACCTCGCCACCAAGACCCACGACCGCACCCGTGACGGTTCGCTCAAGCTCCTCGAACGCTCGCTCGAGCTTCTGAAGACCGACCACATCGATCTCTGGCAGATGCACAATCTCTCGCGGATGCAGCAGATCGAGGAGGTCTTTGCCGACGGCGGCGCGATCGAGGCTCTCACGGAAGCGCGTGATCAGGGGATCGTCCGCCACCTCGGCATCTCGGGACACGCCGATCCCGATGTGCTGATGGCTGCCATCGAACGATTCGATTTCGACACGGTGCTGTTGGCGCTGAATGCCGCCGACCGCCACCATCTCAGCTTCAAGGAGAAGCTGCTGCCGATGGCGGTGGAGCGAGAGATGGGGATCATCGGCATGAAGATCCCGGCCCGTGGTTTGATTCTCTCGTCGTGGAAGGCTCCGGACGATCCGAACTCGAGATACGCAGGAACTGTTCCCGGCACCCTCAATATGCGCGAGGCCATGCGCTACGTCTTGTCTCTGCCGGTCAGCACGGTGATCGTCGGTTGCGACGACATCCCGCAGTTGGAGGAGAACATCGAGATCGCCCGCTCCTTCAACCCGCTCAGCGAGGAACAGCTGGCGAAGCTCGAGGAGCGGGCCGAGCCGGTGCACAAGCAGGCGCTTTTCTTTCGCCGGCGCCGCGCCTAGAACGTGACGATGCGATTGTTGGCGCTGCTGGCCGCGCTCGGTCTCTCGTCCTTCGCAGTGGCGGCGGAAGAACCGGCGATGGACATCGCGTCCGTCCGACGGTTTGCCGCCCTCGCCCTCGAATGCGTTCATCAGGAGTACCCCAACAAGATCGCCCACGTCATGCAGTCGGATGAGGATCTCGCGCCGCCGCGTGAGCTCACTCCGGCGTTCTACGGGTGCTTCGACTGGCACAGCTCGGTGCACGGCCACTGGCTCTTGGCTCGCCTCGCCAGGCTCCATCCCGATGCGGAGTTCGCCGGCGCCGCGAGAAAGGCCCTCGCAAAAAGCCTGACCGCCGACAACATGGCCGCCGAGGCTGACTATCTGGCGGGCGAGGGCCGCGCATCGTTCGAACGGCCCTATGGGCTGGCCTGGCTGCTGTGTCTTGCCGAGGAGCTGCGTGCATGGGAAAGCGATGAGGCCCGGCAGTGGGTGAAGAACATGGAACCGTTGGAAGGCGAGGCGGCCAGGAGAGTCGCCGAGTGGTTGCCCAAGCTCTACTATGCGATCCGCACTGGCGAGCACAGCCAGACCGCCTTTGCGCTGGGTCTGATCCTGGACTGGGCGGAGCATGTCGACAACGAGGAGATGGTGACCCTGGTCAAGGGCAAGGCTCTCCAATTCCACCTCGAGGATAGGGCGTGTCCGCTCGGCTATGAGCCCTCGGGTCAGGACTTCCTATCGCCGTGCATCGCGGAGGCCGACCTCATGCGCCGGATCTTGCCGCCCGGACAGTTCGCGAGGTGGCTCGACCGGTTCCTGCCCGAGATTCCGACGGACGGCGGCGCCGAGTGGTTGCCGGTCGGTGTGGTGACGGATCGGGCGGATGGCAAGCTGGCCCACCTCGACGGGCTCAACCTGAGCCGGGCCTGGATGCTTCAGGGCATCCTCTCCGGACTTCCCGAGGACGACCCACGCCGCCCCGCTCTGGAGGCCGCGGCCGATGTCCACGCAAAGGCGGGCCTCGCCTCGGTGACCGGCGAGCATTACGAGGGTGGTCACTGGTTGGGGAGCTTTGCGACCTATCTCGTGACGGGAAAGGGGCGATAGCTCCGGCGATGGATGTCTCTCTCGCCGGTCCATTCGTTCCCGTCCCTTCTTCTGGTCCATCGCGGGAGTGAGGGAGTGAGGGAATGAGGGCCTGCCCGCCCAACCCCGCGGACTCGCGTTCAACACTGCATCCCCTTATCCCCTCAACCCCTCATCCCCAGCGTCAAGAGACCGGGTGCGAGTTTGGAGCCTTTGCGTGTCGATGAATCGGCGACCTCCCTGGCAGATCTGGATCGACACGGGGGGTACCTTCACCGACTGCGTCGCAGTGGATCCGGGTGGCGGCGCGCACTCCTGCAAGCTGCTGTCGAGCGGCGCCCTGCGCGATCGGGTTGATGCCACCGACGAGGACGGGGTTCTACGTCTTCGCGGAGCCTCTGAGCTGCCGCACAACTTCCTGACTGGCTTTCGGATCTCCCCGCTCGGAGGCGGCGCCGAGGCCGAGGTCGTCGATCACGACTCGGCGACCGGCTCGATCCGCGTTGGCGCGTCGGTCCTCGTCGATCTGGAGGTGGGCTCGGCCGTCGAGCTGATCTCGGGTGAGGAGGCGCCGCTCCTGGCCGCCCGTCTGATCACGGGCACCCCGCTCGGAACGGACCTGCCACCCGTTGCGATGCGTCTCGCCACCACCAGGGGAACC
>CBDTWX010000135.1:0-11942 GCA_965364305.1 uncultured Thermoanaerobaculia bacterium | reverse complement strand
CGTCACGGCGTAGCTGCAAGCGAAGCCGGATCCGCCCGCCCGCCCACGTAGGGCCTGAGGCTTGGGGCTTGAGGCCTGGGTTCCACGTGCCTCCCGTGGGCTAGTTTCGAGCTTCGGATTTTCAGTCCGGCCACCAGGGCGCGAGATGAGAGATGCACGATCCACCGAACGGGCCGTGAGGATGTGGGGCTATGCCACTCAACCAGTGGTTGGTACCACCCGCCCGCCAGTGACTGGTGGCCGTGGTTCAGACGGCGGACGATCTGGCGAACTGGCACCCGCATGTGCACGCCCTGGTGTCTCGGGGCGGCTGGAAGCGCGACTGGCAGTGGGTCCCCGTCGCGTACGTGGATGAAAGCGCGGCGGAGCTGCTCTACCGCCACATGGTGATGCGCATGCCACCTTGGTTCAGGCCGACCGAGATCATGGCCCCGATGCCCGCGCTCTCCGCCGGAGTTGGGCGGAGCTCATCAAGCGTGTCTGCGAGGTGGACCCGTTGCTGTGCCCGAAGTGCGGAGGCGAGATGCGGATCATCGCATTCATCACCGACCACGATGTCGTGGACGCGATCCTGAGGCACCTCGCGAAGGCGGTGGCGCGTTCTCCTCGCGGCCCACCCACCGTGACAGATCTATCCGCCGTTTCCTGAGCCTCACGCCGGCAGCAGCCGCCGGTGCGGGGTGTGCTCATGGCGGCGACAGAGGGGCTCGAGGCCGGGGTTCGAGGATATTGTGCGGGGTCATGCCTTAGTGGCCGCCAGCTCCTGGCGATTCGGGGAACCGCCCGACGTGTGCGAGCCCGCCTTGGGACCCGAAAAGGACCCCGAACACCGGGTCAGCCTGGAACCGGACGAAAGGAAATTCCTATCGGAGCGGCCGACAAGGCCGCGAGTCTTGCGGGGTGGATGTCCCCGCGCCCTCAATTACCCGGTTCGGAGGGCTAGCATATCCGATGCATATGGCGGTAACGACATATGTTCTGCTCGGACGTAAACGCCACGGCCGCCCTGCGGATGGAATTCGCAGAGGTGGGAGCGATCTGGGTGGCAAGCAAACTTGGAGGCCCGAACATAATGGAATGGCTGCAGTTGCGAAATTTCCTTCCACTGTGAAGTTGCTAGAGTGGGTATTTGCGGGAGAGCCGACCTGTGATAGGACGGGGAAGGCCGACGATGCGGGGGAAGAAACGGGTATGTGCACCCCGCAGACCGCCGCGACAGGGGCCCGAGCATCCAAGGAAAGACTCGCGGAGATAACGTCGGGAAGGGCCATCTCCCAGCAGGGGCTGGCAGCAACCTGCAAAGACCCGCCGACCAAGGCAACAACCGTAGGCGGCGGGAGGGATTCGGTCTGGCGCATGAGGTCGTATGAGCGATGAAGGAGGGGTAACGCCCTTTGAGGTGGTGCGAGACGCCACCCCGGGAGAGATAACACCTTGAACGGGCAAAGGACCTCTGGGCACCTGGCGGGCCCTGGCCGGTCCCGGACACAGAGCCGGGGTAGCCGAGTCAATAATGTTGGGCCTACACTCACAAAGCAAACCGCTGCGGAGAGGGGGGAATACGGGCCAGCGTTTAAGCTTCGTCCACACTGGGAAGGCTGTGAGGATACAAGCCAGGGTCAGAACCGGACTCGGGAAATCCGACCGTCCGGGATCGTAGGAGGGCCCATGGAAACGTGGACTATGGTTGGAGCTTCACGGGCACGTACAGCCGAAAGGCCGACACAGCCAAGCCTCGACCTAAGGTCGCGCGCGCCATGGTTCTATCCCGACCCTAATCCCGCTGAACGGCTAGATGTGGCCGCAGGAGGACAGCAGGTTCAGATCACCAGAGGTCAGCTGTCAGCCGAGCTGCTTGGCCGCGGATGAGCCCGTATCATATACACTGTACCTAGAATCCAGATTGTGGATTGTCGCTGTGCACTCGATTTTCGACTCACCTCCGGAGTCCGCCGCACAGGGCGGCCCGCGCCAATGGAGACCCGATGCGACGAACGGGCCGGAGGGGACCACCCAGATGGGAGGTGGATTATCGTGAAGCGGATCCTGCGTTTTTATGGCCCCTATCTTAGGATGTCGGCCCTGGCCGTGGTGTCGATTCTCGGCGTTCTCGTCACGACCGCCGGGTCCTCCGGTGACGCGGGCGGCCCGCTTGACCGTGTCGAGGAACGGCCCGCAGAACCGGCGGCGGCCTCACCATCGAAGTTGGTCATGAACACCGAATCTCGGATCAGCTTGACCCGGGCAGACGCCGAACAGATCGTGTTGGACTTCGACCGGCAGACGGGAAACTACTTTGCGGCCGTCCGTTGGGGCGATGGAGTGCGCTCGCTGCACCTTTCAACCAACCTGGGCCTGACCTGGCAGGAAACGGCATCGGCTAGTGCGGTGTCTGGATACGGTGACATTGACATCTCGGTCGTCGGAGGGTGGGCGTACATGGGCTATCTGATAGGGGAGACGAGCCAGTGGGTCATCCTCACCAGGCACGACGCGTCCACCGGCGCGATTGATTGGGAATTTGGTACAGGCGGTTCCCTGATTGTCGCCGACGCCGGGTCGTCAATGGTGACGGACCTCGCGCTCGACTCCAACCAGGATACCGATGATTCCGAGATCTACCTTGCCCTGACCCAGGGCGATGGGACCCTGCGTTTCTTCTTCGACTCGGCCGCCGACGGGACGACCTTTGCGGAGCTGTCGCCCATACCCGCCGTCACCAATGCCGACGGAGGGCTCGACATGCACTACAACGCCTACGAGAACATTTTCGTCTCGTATTTCGGCACAGACCAGCGAGCGCACCTCCTGCGCGCCTATCCGTGGTCGGAGGTCTTGTCACTCCTGGATTGCGGTGGCGTGGAGCCAACCACGGCCATCTCCGCCTACCGCAACAATGTCATGTTGTTGTGCCAGAAACCGCGGACCTACGGGTACGAGGTGTATGCCAGTCGGAGCTACGACGCGGGTGCAACCTGGTCTTTCGGAAGCCTGGAGACCGTCGATTCTCCCGACGACCCGGACTACTGGAGTCTTGACGTGACGGCCCGTGGCGGTCAAGGCTTCGCGGTGGTCTATGCGAGTGACGACGGGTCGCTCGTCAATCCCGTCTATCTTAAGCATAAACCGGGCTATGAAATGGGATTCTGGGAGCCCCGCGAAGTCATCAATTCCCACGATGCCGATCTCCTGCGACCGACCAACATCACGTGGATGCCGCCCGATTACTACGGCATCGCGTACATTGATGGATCTTCCCGAACCGCGTACTTCCTTCTGTACGACTACTCCCTGTTTTCGGATGGATTCGAGTCCGGCAACACCTCGGCGTGGTCGGCGAGCGTGCCTTGACCCGGCTGGCGGCCAAGCGATCAAGCGCGCTCAAACCGTGAAAAGGTGCCGGGCACCAATGTTTTGACTTTGTCGCGGCAATGAGGGCTTTGAATCTATCGGCCTCGGCTTCGTCACGGAAGACGCACGCGCCGCGAGATAGCGGATTGTACACATGGTGGATCGCGCCAGCCGACAACACCCGTGGTCGACGACCCATCCCCCGCTCCACCAGTTCCAGTGGAAAAACCGAAACATCAAAACATTGGTGCCTGGTACCTTTTAGGTCATCGCAGAAGGGTAGCCCATGTCCACGGTTTTACTGCACACTCGTTGCCGTCGGCGTTCCGCTTGTAACCTGTATGAACTATTGGCGATCGAGTATTGGCGAGGTACAGCCATCTGGCACCCTCAAGACCGCCACATCAAAGCCGGGTTGTTGCACACAGCTCGGTTGAGCACCACATTTCCTAATGAGGGACAGCGGAGAACCAACATGATGGCGGGTGTAACGCCGCTACGGGCGTGGTGACTTGACGTCGCTTGGGTCGATGTTTTGGTGCCAGGCCGGCACCAACAAGAGGCACTGACAATTGATGAGGGAGGCGGCCAATGAAATCGTTGAGAATCTGCAGGGGGCGCGTGTTTGTCGTCGTATTCCTGGTGATCGTGCTGTCGTGGCACCCGTCGACAGTAGCTCAAGAGCCGACCGCCGGGCTCGACGCCATGAGTGCTCTTGCACAATATCGCCTCTTCCGTCCTCTGGCGCTCGATTCCCCACACTATCAACCGTATCGATCCGATGCTCAGCTTGCGGCCGCGATCAGTGAATGGACCAACAACATCATGCTCGGCGGGCACACATACGACCTCGAAGTTCGACCGTCCCACGTCTTCCAGCTCCCCTCGAACATGATGAATCGCTCGGTCTACATCGCTCCAGTCTGGGATGGCGACCTCGTCCGCAAGATTGTCCTCGGGGCGGAGGCGAAGACGGGCGCGGCAGTCGAACAGTGTGGAGATGTACCTTTAGAGGAGCTCTCGTTCTCCGGGGGGATCCTCGTCCTCAAGCGAGCCTATATCCGCGGCACAAAAACCTACCGGGAGCACCATGATTCGGATTCTGAATGGTTCGAGGAGGATCGCTACTATCTCGACGTGTATGTGGAAGCCAAGCCCGTTCGCCGCGTGCTGGCGTCAAAAGGGAAGCGGCGCTACGAACAGCTGAGGCCGGCGCTGCGGGTCTTCCATGACTCGGTGGGCTGCGTTCTCGTGCCGAACTGGTCGCCTCCCGATGATGTCCAGCTGTTCAACAATCGGGTCAGGCAGTACGTACCCGAGTACTATCCCGAGCCCGAAGAGATCATCATGAGCTGGCACGAGCTCGCCGTGCACCTCGGCGTCGAGTCCACGGGGCTGTATGCTCTGGCGAACCTCATTTCATCCCATGAGGCCGGCCTGCTGAGCCAGGGAATTCTCAACGTCGTCCTGTTCGGAGAATACGAGGAGGCTGGTCAGACGCGTGTCGTGCCACTCGACCCCAACATCGACGGCTCGCAGCCGCTACCTGCGGCGCTGTCACGGCAGTATGAGCGGTTCAAGGCTCGTGTCTTTCGAGTCGTGCTCAGCTACCCGCCTCTTGTGCCGTACACCGCCGACACCTATATCGACACGCGGCCGCCGTCTGGAGAGATCGGTCTCGCTGTCATTCGTTACCTGGAAGAGGCGAGCGCTGGCGATGCTGCATACCTCGGGGACGGCTTCTTCCGGCTGGGAAGAAAGTCGGGGACGACCTTGACGGCCGGCACCGGAATGTGGGGATCTCCGGAATACGGCCCGATAGAGATCGAGGACGGGGACGACTCGGGATCCTCAGGCCCGCCATCGAACAGTGACGTGAATGGTCAGGGCGTCACCGGCCTGACGGTGGACGCACTGCGCTACCTGCAGCGGGAGAAGATCGCGCAGGAGATTGCCGACTGTCGTGCGGATGCGACGACCGCGGCGTGCGTGGACTGCGTGAGCGAGTCCACCGGCCAGCTCTATCACGATCTCGGGATCGCCGCAGATGCCGTCGATGTTTTGACCGGCATTGCCGCGTGTATCGTCGCCACACTATTCGGTCATCCGGAGGTGTGTGGTGTGACTTTGCCGTCAGCAGGTGCGGCAGCCGAGGATTTCTGGGAAAACACCTTCGGGGGGTACGACTACGCCGAGGACATGTGCTCCGGGCTCCCCGATCGCTCCACTCCATATGGAGTCGAAGATGAGGAAGAGGAATGCGAAACCAATTTAATCGGCTGGACTGGGTTTGAAGACGTAACAATGGAGAAGGCGAGGGAGAGTTGCGTCGATTTCTATGGAGAGCGGAACGCCCAGGATTGGCTCCTGACAAAAATTTCTTGGGTGGTGAATTACGACCTGGACAAGGAAATCAACTGTCATCGGCCGGACGACGATCCCCCTCATTACTGCTATATCGTGTACTGCATTTATTGCCCGCCGTTTCCGTGTTGTTGATCAATGGCACCTTTTAGACGATTCGTCGAGTTGGTGTGTAGATTGGCAGAGCTGGACATCAATCGCCTTGCGTCGCGCGCGCGAGACCGCGAAACCGCGACCATGCGGAGACTGGTCGTGGCGCTTGGGGTCGAGAGATGACGGCAGCGGGGGGTGGCGCTGGCAAGCATAGGTGCCACGTTCCTCATTGTTGCATTGTTGAGGTGTGTTGGCTGATAAGGCGATCAATATCAGTGCCAGGGGGAACTTTCTTGACTTTCTTGATCTCCTGCACCCTGGATCCTGGAATTTTCAGGCTGACCCCTCGAAGACCACCGGTTTCGTGTGAAGTATCTCGAGCGCTTTCACCGAAAGGGCTTGTCGAGGGCTTCGGCCGCAGCCGAAAAGTCCTGGTCATCTTCTCGTAAGCGAACCGGTTGAAAACGTGGTAGAGCGCGCCTTCGATGAAGACCCTCGGACGCCGCGGCACCCCCTTCCCTCCCCGAACATCACACTACAACCTCAAAGTTTAGAACGTCTCCCCTGGCACCCGTAAACCGCTATTTCTTCCGAGGCCACAACTGTAAACGATACGCGATATCATTTATACTTCTGATCGAACCGCGAAACAGCCAATCTTCGGCAGGCCCTCAGTGACCCGCCGCGGATTCCCGAGAACGCGGCGGGCCCCGGAGATGGTCGGAGAACGGAAATCGGGAGGTCGAACCGTGAAAGTGAAACACATCTAAAGGTACCAGGTACGGGGGTATTGATGATGAAGCCAACACGCATGTTGTTGATCCTGATGATCCTCCTTCCCAGCGGGGTGCCGGCACAGGTGCTGGAGCTTGGCGGCTCGCTCCTGGCGACGGCGACCGCCGAAACGCCGGGCTGCTCGGACAGCGAAGGGGGCGCCAACGCCACGGAGGCCGTCGCATCTTGTGCGGCCCAGGGATACACCGCCGCCGGGAGCGCAGGGGCCTCGCTCACCTCTTCGACGTCGGGCGGATCGGCTTCCGCCTTCGCCGAGGCGGCCGCCTCGTCGACGGGGAGCAGTTCCAACTTCACGGCTTCCGGCCTGGGCAACGGCGCGGCCGTTGTCAGCTGGTCGATGGGCTCAGACACCCACTACTCGGTGTCGATCTCCGCCGCGGGAGGCGCCTCGGCCTCCTTTTCGGACGGAACGTCGGGCCCCTTGCCGCCGTCGGGCGTCCTCCCGGCTGACATCTACCAGCTGCGAGCCGACGCGTTTGCGTCCGCTCAGGCACAGGATATCAACGGTGCGGAGAGTGTGACCGACGGTCCGAAGGAGGCTTTTGCACGGGTCACGTTCGCCGTCGTCGGTTCGAGCACGCTGATCCGGGGAACGGTGCTGGCCGGCGGCGTCGGTCGTCCGGGGCTATTGGTCGAGGCCCTCATCGGCGAGACCGTCGTGGCGAGCGCGCTCACGGGAGACGACGGTAGCTTCCTGCTCCCCGATCTCCCGGGAACCGTCACGTTGCGCATCAGCGACCCGGGGGACAGCTTCCTCACCGAGGTGTCCAATCCCCTGACGCCGCCCGCGACGTTTATCACCGATCTCGAATCCGCCCCCATCTTCGCCGACGGCTTCGAGTCCGGCGACACGGCGCGATGGTCGAACGGGGTGCCGTGACGGCGGAGGCGGCGCGCGATCAGTTGGTGAGCACCCGACCCAACCGACGGCAACCCTCGTCGATGGCCACGTCGTCGGCGAAGGTGAAGCAAAGGCGAGCGAAGGCGCCACCCGAGTGGACCTCTCCGATCTGCTCCTCGGCATCCGGGTAAAAGGCGCCCCCCGGTACGAATGCAACCTTGGCCTCGACTGCACGATCGAAGAGCGAGCGGCTGTCACCCGCCGCGAGCTGGAGCCAGAAAAAGAACCCGCCCTGCGGCTCGTGCCAGCTTGCGGAGCCGCGTGGCAGGTGACGCGTGAGCGCGGTTTGCATGGCGCGGCTCTTGCGGGCGTAGGTGTCGATGATGTGCTGCAGGTGATCCTCGAGCAGCCCCCGGACGCAGTACTCGGCCACCAGCGCCTGGGTCACGGTCGAGGTACAGAGGTCCTCGCCCTGGCGCATCAGCACCATGGCCCGCACCAGCTCGGGTGCCGCGATGGTCCAGGCGACGCGAACCCCCGGCGCCAGCACCTTGGAGAATGATGACGCGTAGATCACGTGGTGGGCTTCGCCGACCAGCGACTTGAGGGTGGGCAGCGGCTCGCCGGAGAATCGGAGACGGCCATAGGGATCATCCTCGAAGATCGGAACCTCGAGCTCGGCGGCAAGCTCGACCAATCGTCGTCTGCGCTCGAGGCTCATGCAGGCGCCGGATGGGTTGCAGAAGTCAGGCACGGTGTAGATCAGCTTCGGGCGGTGGCCGGTGGTGTTCCGGACTCTCGCGATCACCTCCGGAAGCACCTCCACCTGCATCCCGTCGCCGTCGCTCGGGATGGCGGCGAAACGAGCGCCTGCGTTGCGCAGGCAATGGAGGGTGCCGGGGTAGGTCGGCGATTCCACCACCACCACGTCACCGGGATCGAGCAGCGCCCGAGCGATGAGATCCACCGCCTGCTGCGAGCCCGAGGTGACGAGCAGCTCCTCCGGTTGCGGGGAGTAACCGAGCCGGGCCGCCATCATCTCGATGATCGCCTCGCGCAGAGGTGGATAGCCTTCGGATGCACCGTACTGCAGCACGGTGCGTCCGTCGCGGGCGAGAACATCGGCGCACGAGGCAAACCCCTCAACCGGGAATGTGTCGGGGTCTGGCAGACCACCGGCAAACGAGATCATCCCCGGTTGTTGGGTCATTTTGAAGAGCTCGCGGATCGGCGATGGTTGCATTTTGTCTGCAAGGGCTGAAAAACGAAACATGATCACTCCTCGGTGAGGAACTTTTCGTACTCTTTGGCAATGTCTGCCGCTACAGCCTCGATGATTTTCTCGCCGGCCTCCACCGAAGCGAGCTCGGGATGGGAGCCCATTCTTCCCTCGGGGTAGCGGCGACGGAAGTCGGCAGGACCGAAGAGACGGGTTGTCGGCGGTGGTTCATCGGCGAGCCCGGCGGTCTTTACGAAGTCCGGATAGGCGGCGGCCGCAACCGAAACCTCTGATGCCGATGCGTGATCGCCGTCGCGGTCGCCGAAGAGCTCGGCGCTCAGCCGTTCGGCCGATGGCATTTTCCACCACTCGGTGTTGAGGCATCGGAGATCGTCGCCATCAGTCAGCCGCCGCGGAGCTTCACCATAGGCCTCGAAAAACGCCGCGTCGATCGATGAGGTGTTTCCACCGTGACCGTTGACCAGGAAGATCCGGCGGAATCCGTGCCGTGCGAGAGACAGGATGACATCGCGAACGACCGCAATCAGGGTCGTCGGGCGCAATGTCACCGAGCCTGGAAAGCGCATGTGGTGCTCGGACATGCCGACAGTCAGAGTCGGGCCGACGAGCGCGCCGGCAAGATCTCCTGCCTTACGGGCAAATGTCTCCGCGCAGATCGCATCCGTTCCGATGAGACCGGTCGGCCCGTGCTGCTCGGTTGCCCCGATCGGAACGATCAGACCGACGGATCCCTCGAGATAGCTCTCGACCTCGGGCCAGGACATGAGTTGCAGCTGCATCGTTTCCCCCTCGCGGCAAGTGTAGCGTCGATCGGTGGTGGGAATTCCGGATTGCTGTCGCTGCCCCCCGTGTCGTGCGGGAGTCCCGCGTTCACAATTTCCAGGCGCGCGAGACGCCTGCCCCGCAAAAGAGAGCCGAGGGAACACCTCTCGCATTTCACTTCTCGCATGGGGCGGGTGGGCCGGAGAAACGGTATAACGGGCGGTAGCGATTTTCGGTCTGTGCACCAGCGGCTCGATGTGAATGGAGGATGTGTCATGAAACGCCTGTTTGTTCTAGCTGTCATCGTGTGGTGTGGGGGAGGCCTCGCCTCGGGTCAGGCAGGACATGATCTCGCGGATCTTGGTTGGCTGGCGGGCCACTGGGTCGGAAGATCCGACGATGTGGTGATGGAGGAGTTCTGGACGGACCCCGGCGGCGGCATCATGGTAGGGGTTCATCGAGACATTTTTTCCGGAAGATCGTCGTTTTTTGAGTATCTACAAATCGTCACAACCGACCGGGGGCTGATCTATCGCGCGAGCCCGAGGGGAACCGGGACGACCGAGTTCGTGCTGGTGAGCCTCGACCAGCAGTTGGTGGTCTTCGAAAACCTCGAGCACGACTTTCCTCAGCGGATCGTGTATCGGCGTGTGGGCGATCGACTCACCGCTCGAGTCGAAGGCGAGGTGAACGGAAATCCGCGGGCGACGGAGTGGATCTGGAATCTGGCTCGATGACGCGTTGACGAAGATGCACGGTGTCACGGGAGCGTTGGGTTTTTCGCCTCGATGAATTGCTGTGCGGCTTCTGGCCGGAGGCGTCACAGTCGAGATTCTCATATTCTGGCCATTCCGGCCTATCCCTTGATGCCCAGGTGGTTGCGTCGCCGTTCAACTTCGACGGACTCGGCGAGCTCGTCAGAACCCTCGGCGGGAAGGACCAGGCTTTCCGAGTGGACCAGAACCGCGCATCCGAGCGTGGATCTCGCTCCGCCAACGATTCAGCGAGGCGGCTCAAGCGGATCACGTCATACCGGATGTCAACCTCAGAGGTTACTGAGTCCCTCCATCACGATCTCCTCAAGTTCCTCGACATCTCGTTTCTTTTCCGCGAGATCATTTTGCAGATCGAGGATCTGCTTTTCGATCGACCAGACACGTTGCGAGGAGATTTCGAGCTGGCCCTCCATCTGTTTCTTTGAGTTTTCGAGCCTTCTACGGGCGGGTTCCTTGACGGAGTCGTCCAGAGCTCTGTCTTCGATGCGCCGTATCTCGGCCTCGAGCTGGCTGACTGTCATCTGCTCCGCCGCAACCCGGTCTTCAAGGGTTCGGATCCGATTTTCAATTCCAGAAATGACGGTTGATCGCAGCTGTAGCGCGAGGACGGCTATCTGGAGCTTCTTGAGTCGTTGATCTTCGGCGCGCTGGGCGACGAGCTCCTGGAGGAGCCTGACGATTTCGCCGGTGCGATTTTCGAGGGACCGCAGCTCCTGTTCGACGGTTGTTTGAGACGATTGCTGTTGAGCCGCGAGGGTGATCGGTATGAGAGTGGCTATGGACAGGGAAACGCCGGCGATCATGGTCGTTGATTTCACACATCACCTCCGTTGATGACCAATGTACGTCATCCTCCGGCATGAGGCTTCTTCACATCTTTGGAATTTACCCGTAACCTGGGATTCGGGGACGAGAACGGGAACGGGAACGGGGACGGGATAAGTGGCGACCTGGGTCATAGGTGACATCCACGGGTGCTGGCAGACGTTGCAGGCCCTGCTGGAGCGTATCGGTTGGGAGCGCTGCCGAGACGACCTGTGGTTGGTGGGCGACCTCGTGAACCGTGGCCCCGCATCGCTCGAGGTCCTGCGTTGGGCCTTTTCCAATCGTCAGCGTTTGACCGTGGTACTGGGCAACCACGACCTGCACCTGTTGGCTCGTGCAGTCGGGGCCGCGGGGGCGAAGGACGAGGATACACTCGACGACGTGTTGGACGCTCCGGATCGCGAGGAGCTCCTGCGATGGCTGCGATCCCGACCGCTAGTACACCACTTTGGTCCCTGGGTCATGGTTCACGCGGGCCTTTCACCGGAGTGGAACATCGAGTTCACCTGCGGACTCGCCGAGGCGGTCACCGGACGGATTGCGGGGCCTGAGGGCGATGCAGTGGTCAAGATGCTGTGCGCCAACCGGAAGACCCCGTGGCACATCGAGCTGGAGGGCGACGAGCAGTTGGCGGCGGCAGCGGCGGTGTTCACCAGAATGCGGATGGTGGGAAAGGATGGGCGCGCTCGGCTCGATTTCAATGGCCCGCCCGCCGACGCCCCGAGCGGCTGGCGGCCTTGGTTCAGCTCCGCGGCGGTGCTGCGTCAGGGGTACGCGCTGATTTTCGGCCACTGGGCGCAGCTTGGATACTATCGCGCTCACGACGTGGCGTGTATCGACTCGGGCTGCGTTTATGGAGGATCTCTTTCAGCGTATTCGCTTCAAAATGGAGAGA
>CBDTWX010000134.1:0-11962 GCA_965364305.1 uncultured Thermoanaerobaculia bacterium | reverse complement strand
GTACTTGTCGAAGGCCTCCCTCGTGATCCAGCTCCCAGATGAACCGCCAATCGCCCCTCGCGGCGAGGACAGGCCGATCAGCTCAATCCCCCCGAACTCGCGGATCTGGCTGACGAAACCGCGAATGTAGGGTCCCCTTTCGAAGACCGCCTCGCCGCGCACCGGAGGACCGTAGAACTCCCACTCCGCCACCCCGGTGGGCCGCGGGCAGAAGGTGCACGTTTCGTGCGAAAAGGTGGCGACCCCGATCTTGACCGGCTTCGGCTTCTGAGCTTCGTTTGCCCAAGCTCCGTAGGACACGGTGAGAACGAACATCACGGCGATGATTGCTTGCTTCACGAGAGGCCTCCAATAGGGGTTCCGGCTCGAACACCATCGATAGCATTCTGCCGTTCAGCTCTCCGAGCCCCCGGATGACGTCATGATACGCCTTTCCGAACTCCTGAATGTATCCGACGGTTGTACTCCTCGCCGGCTAACGTTCAGACTCATAAAACGACCCGGAGGTGATTCTGTCGCTCTCACAACAGGGCGTTGTTGCTGATCTCTGCCCCGGTTCGCTGTTGCTGTCATCTGCCGCTGCCAACTGCCGCTGTTCGCTGCCGCTGACTGTTGCCACTGACCCCTGCCGCTGATGCCTGCCGCTTTCATGCGAGTAATCGAGGGTGGGGTGCTGATCGGTGCCGTCGGGCACGGAGACGGATGTTGCTGCTCTGTCTCCCACGGTAGCGAGGGCGGCGGGTGCAACCGGGCGGCCGTCGTTCTCGTCAAAAGGGATGAGCGGCGGATGGCCGCACCGAGCATTGGAGGCCGAAATTGGACGGTTTTTTTGTCACTGTGTTGCTGATTCTCGGGCTCATCGCGGCCGGCATCTGGAGAAGGCACCTCCGCGATGCAAAGCTGCTCAAGCTTCGCGAGATGATTCACCGTGAAAGGATGAACACAATGGATTCGGACCCATCTGTCGCGAAAGAGAACCATCAGCTCGACGAGCTTCTTCTGGATCTGGCCGAGCACGAACCGCGACCCTCGAACCCTGCCGCGGCGATGGCGTGGGTGCGGGTCATCGCACTGTGCATCGGGCTGGCCGGCCTCTTCGGTGGCGTCGGGATCGCAGTCGGAATGTCGATGACCTCCGACCCGGAGATCTCGGGGATGTGGGCGATGGGGATCATCCCCTCGGCAATCGGCCTGGGGTTGCTGGTCTTCTACAATCTTTCGAGGAACTTTTCCGTACCTCAGAACGGTGATTGATGAACGGGACACTGATTTCGGCTGAGATCGCATGGTGCGAGGCACTGGTCGGCGCGGTGAAGACCGCGCCGGATCGGACGTCTGACGACGCCCAAATCATCGAGGAGTTTCTCGGTTCGGGCGACGATGAGTTTTTTGCGCTTCTGGTTCAGCGCTACAAGGACCGGGTCTACCGTCTGGTAGTCTCGATTCTCGGTCCGGCGGGAGACGCCGAGGCGGAGGATCTTCTCCAGGAGATCTTCATCACCGTCTACCGCAAGCTCGACACCTTCCGCGGGGACTGTCGATTCTCGACCTGGCTCTATCGGTTGGCCCGCAACCGGGCCATCGACTGCCGTCGGCGCCCGAGGCCGTTCGCCGATGTCGACGATGATCGGTCCTTGGAAGGTGTCGTTTCCCCCACGGCGATGGACCCGTTCGCCGAGCTCGATCACTCCGGAAGAGTATCCCGCATCCTGCGGCGCGTCGACCGGCTTGGCGAACCTCGCCGAACCGGGGTCTTCCTTTTTTACTGGATGGGGTGTGACGTCGAAGAGATCTCAGGACTCACCGAGATCCCGGTTGGCACCGTCAAATCCCACCTCTACCGGGCGCGACGCGAGCTGGCTGGTGAGCTCGCCGGGGAGGCGACCTGTGGCTGAGCCGTGTCCGTGGAACGAGCGGGTCGTCGCCGCCACCGAACCCCTTGACACCGATATGACAGATCACCTGGGGTCCTGCGCCGATTGCGCCGCCGTGCGTCGAGCGCACGATGAGCTCCTGGGCGTATTCAAGGGCATCGCCCGGCCGGCGCCCTCTCCTCATTTCCGCGCCCAGCTGATGGCCAGGGTCGCGATCGAGCGGCGGCGGAAGAAGCTCGCCCGCCGCCGCGCGGTCATTCTTCGGCTGTACTGGCTCGTCGCGTCCTTGGTCTGCGCTGCCGTTCTCGCCCACCTCACGTGGCCGCTTTCGGGTGCGGTGGTGCAGGCGCCGATCCTCTTCGCGATCGCCGCGTTCGTGGTGCCGATCGCCCTCCTGCTGATCGCCCTGCGAACCGACCCCTTCGAGCTGATTCTTCAGACGTTGAGTGGCATCGCTGGCTGAGAATCTCGACATGGGGTCGCGCGCTCCTGTGAGAGACTCGTTGAGACGAAGGTGACGGAGATGCTGGATGGCGGTTTCTCCAGCGACCCCGCGGTCCGAAGGACCCGCCTAAGAATCGCGAGAGTGGCGGGTCAACGGGTCCAATTGGGCGGCGACCGGACGTTCTGATTGACTGCAGGGAGGCAGGCCCCTCCTGGCGTGGCTGTCTTCAGAGGATGGGTAGGCGGGTCCTTCAGGGCCCACGTTCCGGTCGTTCAATCCAGGAGCAGCATCGGACGCGCCTGGAGGATGCGTCGACCCGTTC
The DNA here is from genome assembly GCA_965364305.1 of uncultured Thermoanaerobaculia bacterium. GTDB lineage: Bacteria > Acidobacteriota > Thermoanaerobaculia > Thermoanaerobaculales > Sulfomarinibacteraceae > Sulfomarinibacter. Next base: position 9,321 of record CBDTWX010000134.1, on the reverse strand, counting down.
TTGACCACCCATCACCCAGGCAGCGCGGTTGAAGCCGGAAAGGGTTGCCCGGATACATGGTGTAGAGTCTTGGAGAAAATGGTCACGATAAAAGGAGCCGAGGATGATTGAGATCGGTCATTCAGGCCAGCCCAGTTTCTACACACTGCCCAACTACGGTGCGTGCCTGAGAGGCATCTCTATCGTTGCGATGGTTCTCGTCGGCGTCGGCTGCGGACAGTGCGATGACACGGCGGCGCCGGGCCAACCGCCGGCGCCTCGGGCGCCGGCCTTCGAACCCGCATCGACCGTCGAGGAGACCTTGCGCCAGCACAAAAGGCTGCCGGATCCTGCCGAAAAGATCTGGTGGGACGTCAACGGTCCCGACATGCTGTGGAACAACAAGAATCTTCACCAGATCGTGCCGACGGTCAACGTCTATCGAGACGGCCCGGTGCGCGAGCTGAGAGTCCGTCCGATGGCAGAGATCGCCGGGTTCGAGATCGAGACACCCAATGGGAAGATGCCATTTCAGGACTTCCTGGCAAGTGAGTTTTCCTCGACCATGGGAGTCGTCATCCTCCACCGGGGCGAAATCGTCTTCGAGACCTACCCGCGGATGCAGCCGTACGAGAAACCGATCTGGTGGTCGGTGACCAAGGCCGTTGTCTCGACGGTGCTGGCGATCCTGGAAGATCGAGGGCTGGTCGATGTCAGTTTGCCGATCGACCACTACATCCCGGAGCTTGTGGGATCGGATTTCGAGGGCATCTCGATACGGCACATTCTCGATATGGCCTCCGGGGTGGACTGTCCCGATGGCGACTACTCCGACAAGAGGTCGTGCTATCTCCAGTTCGAGGCCGCCCTCGGCGACTCGGTGCGGTTCGAGGATTCGCCCGACAGCCCCTACGACTTTCTGGCCAATCTGAGTGTCGGACACTGGAGCGAGCCCGGCACCGGTTTCGACTACTCGGGCACGAACACCTTCGTGATCGGCTGGCTGGTCGAGGTCCTCACCGGAATGCCGTTTCAGGACGCTCTCAGCAAGGAGATCTGGACCCGCATGGGCGCCGAGTCCGACGCCTCGTTCTACGCCGCCCGCTACGGCATTCCGCTCACCACCGGCGGTCTTCTCGCCAGACCGCGCGACGTGGCGCGCTTCGGCCTGTTGTTCACGCCAAGCTACGGTGTTGTCACCGACGAACCGATCATTTCCAAAAGGTATCTCGAGATACTGACCGACGGTGGCGACCCGGAGATTCTGCGCAACAACCGCGGCGGTTCGGCGGTCCCCGAGGACGTCAAGTGGAACGTGTACCAGTGGGACCGGGTTTTTTTGAACAACGACATCTTCAAGGGTGGCTGGGCCGGACAGGGGCTCCTGATCAACCCCGATCGAGATCTGGTCGCGGTGTGGGTCGGTTACGACGCGGGGGTCGAGGATGTGAGAAACACCCTCGGCCCTGTACGCGAGGTGCTCGAGGGCGTCTTCGGCGGCTGAACGGCTGCAGATATCTGCGCGTTGACAGGGCCAGCTTCGGAAGGCAGGGGCACCATCCGCGTAAGTCGTCAGCGGCGGGAACCGTGACGGCGCCCAGTTCGGCGTCCTCTTACCAGATCTTCACGCGCTGGTTTGGCGGCATGTACATCCCGTCGCCCTCCCGAACGCTGAACGCCGCGTGAAACTCCGGCATGTTGGGGAGCGGGCCGTTGACCCGGAACCTTGCCGGCGAGTGGGGATCGGTCGCGACCTGGTTGCGCAGCGCCTCCTCGGTCGATTTCTTCTTCCAGACCTGCCCGATGCCCATGAAGAAGCGCTGCTCGCCGGTCATGCCGTCGAGCACCGGCGCCTCCTTGCCGTCCAAAGACATCTGGTAGGCGCGAAACGCAATCGTCAAACCCGCGAGGTCTCCGATATTCTCGCCGAGGGTCAGCTGGCCGTTGACGTTGAGGTCGTCGAAGACCTGGAACTTCGCGTACTGATCCACCAGCGCTTGGGTCCGGTTCTTGAACTCGGCCTGGTCTTGATCGGTCCACCAGTTCCGCAGATTGCCGTTGGCGTCGTACTTGCTGCCCTGATCGTCGAAACCGTGTCCCATCTCATGCCCTATCACGGTACCGATCGCTCCGTAGTTGACGGCGTCATCGGCGGCCATGTTGAAAAACGGCGGCTGCAGAATCGCCGCCGGAAAGATGATCTCGTTCTTGGTCGGGACGTAGCCTGCGTTGACCGTCTGCGGGGTCATCACCCACTCCCAGGTGCGGATTGGGGCGCCCAGCTTGCTGCGATCGAGCTCGAAGGCGAATTGGTTGGCGCGCATGATGTTGCCGACCAGATCACCAGGCCTGATCTCGAGCTTGGAGTAGTCCTCCCATCGATCCGGATAGCCGATCTTCGCGGTGAACTTCTCGAGCTTGACCAGCGCGGCCGCCTTGGTGTCCGGGCTCATCCAGTCGAGCCCGGAGATCGCCTCGCCGTAGGCGGCTCTGAGGTTGTCGACCAGGGCGACCATTCGGGCCTTCGCCTCGGGAGGAAAGTAGCGCGCCACGTAGACCTTGCCGATGACCTCGCCGAGGCTGCCGTTGACCACGTCGACGCCCCGCTTCCACCTCGGCCGCTGCTCCTCCTGACCCTGGAGGATCCGGTTGTAGAACTCGAAGTTCTGCTCATCCAGCCTCGAGTCGAGATAGATGGCATAGCTGTTGAGCAGGTTCCAGCGAAGAAAGGTCTTCCAGTCCTCCATCGAGGTTTCGGTGAAGACCTTGTTGAGGCCTTCGATGTAGCTCGGCTGGTTGATGATGATGTCCTTCTCGTCGGCGATCCCGGACTCGGCCAGCAATGCCAGCCAGTTGATCCCGTCGCCGAGGGCACCTAGCTCCTCGATGGCGTACTTGTTGTAGCGCGCGTTGCTGTCGCGGTTTTCGACATTTGTCCAGTGGCTGGTTGCGAGCTCGGTCTCGAACTCCATCATGCGACGGGCCGATTCTGCCGGGCTGTCGAAACCCGCGAGCCTGAACATCTTCTCGACGTGGTCGACATAGGCTGCGCGGAGCTCGATCGCGCGTTCATCCTCATTGAAGTAATAGTCGCGGTCCGGCAGCCCCAGGCCGCCTTGCCAGAGGTGGGTTGCGTACCGTGTCGAGTCCTTGCCGTCGACGGTCACGTAGATGAAGAAGGGCCCGCCTCCGCCGATCATGGCCATGCGCGCGAAGTAGGAGGAGAGTTCGTCCTTGTCGGTGATGGCGTCGATCCGGCCGAACTCCGAAGCGAGTGGGTCCAGCGCCAGCTCGTCAAGCCGATCGGTTTCCATGAAGGATTTGAAAAGATCCGCGACCTTTTGCTCATCGGTGCCGGGTTCCAGAACGGTCCTCGCGGACACGTCCTCGATGATCGCCAACACATCCTCGCGCGCCTTGTCCCGAAGATCTATGAAGACCCCGGTGTTGTTGCGGTCGGCGGGAATTTCGGTCGTGTCGAGCCAGGTCCCGTTGACGTAGCGATAGAAGTCGTCTTGCGGGCGGACCGACGTGTCCATGTTTGCAAGCTCGATGCCGCTTGTCAGTGGCACCAGGTCGTTCATCTGACCGCACGAGGTCATGACCACAACACACAGCGCCCCGATGAGCATTCTTTTCATTCCATACCTCCTTCTTCCGATATGTGTTCAAGGTATCGGTTTTGCACGACCGAGGTCGGCCGCAACACAAGCTGCACTGCGTCGACATCGACGCACGATCTTCGCTCTCTCAGAGGAATATTCGCAATTTCCGCGGACAGGTTTCCTTTTCGTCATGTCGTGCTCGATCAATATGTGTCATAGGAAGTGTCCGGTACACTTCCAGGGTGACTTGGACCGAACGAAACCGCGTCTTTCTGTACGCCGTCGGTCTGCTTGCGGTTGTCGTAGTCGTCATCCAGGTCTGGCCGAGATCTCTCGATGGCGGGAATGGCCCGCTGCCGTGGGAGATATGGAAAGACCTCCACGGTCTGGCGGAACTCCACGACGGAGACCAGGTGCTGCTGCGGAGCAGCCGGTGTCCGGACGGCTGCCGCTACGATCGCCACTCGGACGGTGATTGGCGCTACCTGTGGGTCGACGGCGACGAAGGGGTGATCTTCGAGGAAACGGGAGCCGGCGCCATCACCCGAATCTGGATGACCATGGGCCTCGGGGTCAGCGATCCCCTGGATCCGGATGTTCGTCTGCGCGTCTATCTCGATGGCGCCGCGAGCCCGGTTGTCGACGTGTCCCTGCCGGCACTCTTCGATGGTTCGACCCCGCCCTTCGTTGCGCCGCTGGCCGGCCATCGTCTGAGCTCGAGTGGCGGGAACGTCAGCTACGTGCCGATTCCTTATCGCGAAGGTTGTCGGGTGACCCTGGTCGGCGCTCACGAAAAGCGGATCTGGTACCAGATCAACTTCCACCGTCTCGCCGACGCTGATGGAGTCGTGACCTATACCGGCGCCGAGGACCTCTCCGAGCTTGCCGGTCTGTTGGCGACTCAGGGGCAGGATCCCTGGCCGGCAGGGAGCGGAATGACGACCACCGGAACGGCATCGCTCGTCGCGGGCGAGGAGACCGAAGTGCTGGCCCACGGAGGTCAGGGCACGGTGACGGCGCTCAGGCTGCGACTCGACCCGTCCCTCTGGCCCGAGATCGAGCTGCGCCTGATTTTCGATGGCGAGTCGACGGCTCGGATGGCGCTTTCCGATTTCTTTGCCCTCGGTCGTATCGGCCCGCTACCGACCCGTTCATTGCTGGTTGGTTTCGACCAGGAGGGATATCTTTACTCCTACTTCCCCATGCCCTTCTTCGATTTCGCCGAGGTGGCCCTCATCCACAATGGCTCAGCTGCGGCGTCGGTGGACTACGAGATTCGAGTCGACACGGCCGCGCCCTCAATGCAGAGCGGTTTTTTTGGCGCTGTTCTTGCCAGCGATTCGATGACCGTGATTGGTGTCGACCTTGCCGTTCTCTCGTTATCGGGCGAAGGAAAGGTCGTCGGCTCCTTTTTCGAGCTGGGTGCAACCAGCGGCACCATCCGGGACTACCTGGAGGGGGACGAGCGCATCTTCATCGATCGCGCGCTCCATCCCGCCGTCTACGGCACCGGTGTCGAGGACTATTTCAACGGTGGATTCTATTTCGACCAGGGACCGTTTTCCCTCGCGCTTCACGGTGCACCCTACACCGAGCTCGACGACGGAATGGGCCTTCCGCTGACCGCGGCCTATCGCCTGATGCTGACCGACGGCATCACCTTCAAAAACCACCTCCGGGCGGGTCTCGAAGGAGGTCCGATCGGCAACGTCTCGATGCAGGCGCGAGCGGTGACCTATTTCTACCGCCGGAAACTCCCGCGGCTCTTTCTGGCGGATCGTCTCGATCTGGCCAGCACGGCCGACCGTGAGAGTCACCGATACCAGGTGACGGGCCCCCATGCCTTCCAGGAGCTCACCGCGCTCTTCGAAGGTGAGCCGCCTGGGAGTGCCACCGGCATTGGCGTCTACCGGCCGCCGGGATCCGCGACATTCGCGCTGCGCGCTGACCCGGCATCGACTCGATACCGGCTGCGGCGACGACTCGATGCCGGAATTGGTGGACAGCGGGCAACGGTTCTGGTCGACGGGGTGCCTGTCGGGTCGTTTCCTCCGATCGATGTCAACCAAGCGCGGCGATGGCGCGAAATCGACATCGACCTGAGCGCGCAGGTGGTGCCTGCGGAGGAGCTGGCGTTCACCGTGGTTGCCGAGGCCGGTCCGGGCGGGGATGCCGACAACACCTTCTCGGCGTTCCGCTACGAGCTGTGGGCCGATCTCCCCGCCGGGCTCTTTGTCGATGGATTCGAATCGGGAGACCTCTCGGCTTGGAGCGAGGCGTTATCGTCGAACTCTCAAACTGTGACCGTTCCGGAATAGGCAACCGAAGTCCGGCCCGTTGTCCCGAGGAGCTCCGAGACACCTCAATTCTTGTTCGAATGTGCGGGCGAGAGGCCTGCACTGTCAACTGAACGGTCGCAGGGCGACATATTTCTACGGCGCTGCGAGGACGCGGCGCGCCTGGTCCTCGAAGAACTGGAACTCGGCCTCCCTCAACCGGGTGTCCATCACGTCTCTGGTGAGCCGCTGGCCGAAGCGGAGAATGTAGTCATCTCGGACTCGGTCGGCGACATCTTCGTAGGTCAGGCGCGTCGGTTCGCTCCGCTCGGTGACCTCGACGAGGTAAAGGACCTCGTCCTGCTGGTACGGCGCCGTGTATCCGCCCGGTTCACTTTGGAGCAGAAGGCTCTGTGCCTTCCCAGGGAGCTCGGAGAGCGTGTCGAGCTCTCGCCAGCCGAGCTCCTGAATCTCGCCCCCCAGTTCTTCGACGACGTCGTCCAGCTTCCGCTCGCCAGCGGTCAGCTGAGCGTGTGCCCGCTCCATGGCGGCGAGCTGAGCCGGCGGGTCCGATCCGAACGGCTGGGACCACAGCCGAAGCCGAAAGCGGAGTGGGCTCTGGTAGTGGTGCTCGTTGTCCTCGAAGTACTGACGCAGGGACTCGGCATCCCCGTCCACCCGGGCCGCCACCCCGTGTTCCAAGGTTTCGGTGAGCAGCGCCCCGACCAACTCTTGGCGGAGGTGCTCCGCCGCCTTTTCCCGCACTACGACCGCCGTCGGGTCGTCGGCTGAGAGGATGTGGAAGTACAGGCGCTCCGACTCGACGAGGTCGCCGTAAATGCGGGTGAGGGCCTCCCGCTGGTTGTCTGTCAACGGGCCCTCTGAGAGGCGAACCATCTGCCGAAGGTCGGCGACGGTGACCTGCCGGTCGCCAATCTCGAGCGCGCTCTTTGATTCCTCCCCTTCCGCGACCATCGCCACCAACGCATCGTCCTCGAGCACGATCGCTCCGCTCGGAAGCTCGTCACCATCGAGGCGTTGGCGAATTTCTTCTCGAAAGTTCTCATTCTGGATCTCCATACGGAGAGCCTGTCGTACGTCGGCGAGCTCGGGCTGAATGCCCGGCAGCGGATCGCGGATGTAGAGCAGTACAGCGCCACCGCGCACCGGGATGGGTTCGCTCACCTCGCCGGTCTTGAGAGCGAAGGCGATCTCCTCGAGCCTGGCCGGCAGATCTCCCTCGGAGATTCGGCCGACAAACCCGTCGCGAAGGCGGGTCTCGGAGTCGGAAAACTGTCGGGCAAGCGACTGGAAGGTCTCGCCGGTCTCGACCCGTTCTTTGATCTCGAGCAAAAAGGCGGTCGTGTCCTGCGGCTTTTCCGGGTCGCGGTGACGGCGAAAAAGGTTCCACAACGAGAGGCTTGCAGGGCGCTGTAGGCTTTCTTTTCGCTCCTCGAAGAGAGCCAGAATCTCCTCCTCCGTGACCTCGATTCCGTCCATCACCTCGCTCCGAAAGGTGAGGAGATGTGCGTGTCGGCGGAGCTCGGCTCCGCCGTCGTCGAGAAGGGTGAGATCCGGTTCGCCGATCTCGGCGAGCAGGTGCCGCTCGAGCACGATCTCCTCCGCGATCTCGCGATAGCAGGGAATGAGCAGCTCCACCGAGCCGCCTCCCTGGCGGGCCGATCGGCATGCCTGGGTGCGGGCCTCCGGGAAGCGACCCTCGATCTCTTCCAGGCCGATCGGACCTCCGCTCCAGGCGGCGACGGCATCATCGTTCCGTGGTCGATCGGAATGCTCTGGTGTCGGCGCACAGGCAATCGAGAGAAGCACAAGAAAGACAGCCGAGTTTCTCACCATGACAGACCCTTCTCGAGCAGCTTGGCCGCCTTTGAACGCAGCTCGGGATCGCGACAGTGTTTCTCGAACGCCTCCAGGGCCGTTGATGCCTCTGGCCGCCGGTCCTCGCCGACCAGGAGCTCGAGCCTGCGCAGCCGGACATCACAGGCTCGAGGATGGATGCGTTCCATGCGCTCCAGTCGAACGATCACCTCGTCAACCCGTCCGTCCTTTTCCAGGAGATCGGCGTAGACGAGGTTGGTGTCGAGATCGAGAGGCCTTTCGGCGAGGAGGGCGAGGAGCAGTTTTTCCGCCTCGGCATGTTCCCCGGTCTCGGTCCACCGCCGAGCCATTTCGCGGCGTGCCCCCGGGTGCTCCGGGTCGAGCTCGAGAGCCTCGGCGAGAGTGGCGTCGACCCCGGCGTGCCCCTCGTCAGACTGCATCCGCGCGACGAGGAGCAAACCCTCGACCGTGGTTTCGGCTGAGGTGAGACGTTGGGCCATCTCCAATCCCCGTGGTCGCCGATCGCCGTCAAAGAGAGCCTCCGCGACGTCGAGAAACGGGTCGAGATTCGCGCCCGAGATTCGACTGCTCGTGTCGACAACCAGAGCCGCCTCGTCGAGCCGGCCGAGACCGAGCAGCGCTCTCGCGAGCTGTCCCCGGTAGAAATCGTGATCCGGGACCGGTTCAAGAAGCCGGAGCGCGGTCTTTCGGGCGAGCCGATAGCTTCCGGCCGCCAGCTGTCGGCGGAGCTGTGACGCCAGATTGATGTCTCCAACCCTGTCCTGGGGCGGCGCGCCGGCCTCGGACAGAACCTCGGCGACCGAGCTCGGCAACTCGTCGCCGGTCATCGAGATATAGCCGAGCGCCTCGAGACGTCGGCGTGTGTCGTCATCGACCTGATGGGCGGCCGAGGCCGCATCCTCGGGCCGGGAGTGCGTAGCGATGATTGACTCCAGCCCGGTCTTCATCTGCTCCCGCAGGTCGCTGTTCTCCGCCGAAAGGTCGCGCAGCTCCAGGGGGTCCCGCTCGAGATCGAAGAGCTCAGGGCGGGGGCCGTGGATATACTTGTAACCGCCCCGATAGAGCACCCGAAGCTCGCCGAAACCGTGGGTGAGGCGAGGCGACAGGCTCTCCGAGTAGTAGGGCGTCGGAGCAAGCTCGCTCGACTCCGAGAGGAGGAGCGGCGCGAGCGACCGACCCTGCACGTGTGCCGGGACGGCGAAGCCCAGCAGGTCGAGAATCGTGGGCACGATGTCAACTGTCCCGACGCGGTCCGCGATCCGTCGCCCCTGGACAATCTCCGGACCCTGGAAGATCAGCGGGACGCGGAGGCACGTCTCGTAGGCGAGGAAGGCGTGGGTCATCTCGTCGTGCTCCATCCGCCCCTCGCCGTGATCCGCGGTCATGACGACCAGCGTCCTTTCGAGCTCGCCCGCGCCCTCGAGCTCCTGGAGAATCTCGCCCAGGCTCTGGTCGGCATAGGCGATCTCTCCCTGGTAGGGGTCGTGGGCGAAAAGCTGGTCATACGGCGGCAGGGCGATATGGGGCTCGTGGGGGTCCCAGTAGTGGAGCCAGATGAAAAACGGCTGCTCCGGATTGTTCTCGATCTGTTCGCGCAGCCA